>NZ_JBQOJA010000018.1:0-61496 GCF_054971385.1 Marinococcus tarijensis
TCTCAGCCTGCGGATTCGCCTGGAAACCGGAAACCATCGACGACAACTCGTCAAGTCCATATTTTGGTGAAGAGCCAGTTTATAGGAAGAAATGGATTTTTATGGATATAATAAAAACCCCCTCCAGCCAATACGGCTGAAAAGGGTGGAGAATGAGGAATTCGATTAAATATCTTTATGCGTGAAAATATCATGGTCATCAGTGCTCGTCGAAGAATACTCCGCGGTCACGGCCCCTTCTTCTCCTGCCTGGAACCAATGCTTTGTATTCGGAGGGATCGTGTATTGATCCCCTGCCGTTAATATAACTTCGCGGGCCGCTGTAAACTGCTCCCTGTCCTGTTCCGGGGGATGCACCTTTGGATTTGAAGTCGCTTCTCCTTCTACATACAAATAAACGGTGCCAAATTTGCAGCGAAATGTTTCCTGCTTTCCCGGGTCTCCTGATTCCACTGGTGGATGGAGATGCTCGGGGCATGTCTGGCGCGGAAAGAGCACCCATTCCTTAGCACAGTACCGGTCCGTATTAATATATACAAACAACTGCAGCCCCAGTTCCTCCAAACGGCCAAGACCAAAATCATTAACCTGGATTTTCCGGATTTCTTCGTCTTTCAATGTAATATCTGCCAACCGGAAGTATTCATTTACCTTTCTTTGCACTTCGATTTCCGTTAAATCATTCAGCTTCATACAGTTCCTCCAGGTTCTTTTAAGATGATGTGTACATTCCGCCGTTCACATGAATGCACTGGCCGGTCATATAGGAGCCTTCGTCCGACGCAAGCAGTACGTAAGGACCCATCAGTTCCGAAGGCTGTCCAGGACGTCCCATCGGAGCTGAGGTTCCGAATTCCGCGACTGAATCTTCGTCGAACGTAGATGGGATCAGAGGCGTCCAGATTGGTCCCGGCGCTACCATATTCACCCGGATACCTTTTCCGACAAGGTTGGCTGCCATACTGCGGGTAAATCCGTTAATCGCTCCTTTGGTGGAGGTGTAATCAATCAGGTTCGGGTTGCCAGTGTACGGATTAATGGAGGTAGTATTTATAATGGAACTTCCTTCTTTTAAATGCGGAATCGCAAATTTGGTCATATGAAAGACGGAATATAAATTCGTTTTAAACGTTTTGTCCCATTGTTCCAACGAAATATCCTGCAGGTCGCTCGTTGGAAATTGGATCGCAGAGTTATTTACAAGAATATCGAGTTTACCAAATTTGTCCACTGTCTTTTCAATCAAAGATTTGCATGTATCTTCCTCTGAAACATCGCCGGGCAGAAGCAAAGCCTGCACGCCTTCGTTTTCAATCAGTTTTTTCGTTTCATCGGCGTCACTCTGCTCTTCCTCCAGATAATTAATGACTACATGGGCGCCTTCCTTTGCATAGGCAATCGCCACTGCGCGTCCGATACCGCTGTCACCACCGGTAATCAACGCTACCCGGTCTGTAAGCTTTCCGCTTCCTTTGTAATCGAGCGGCTGGATCGGCAATGGGTTCATCTCTGATTCAATGCCCGGCTGCTCCGGCTGGCTCTGCTTCGGCTGCCCACCCAGCTGCTGTTTATTAATATCCATCTATATCAGTGCTCCTTTTTATTATTAAGGTAATACATCTTTTAGTTACCTGCTAACAGAGCATAGTAAACATATGTAACCAGATGCACCTGAAAATAACATCAAAAAACTGCCCGGAACTTCCAGGCAGTTTAACAATTATATTTAGTTCCGGAGAATAATATAAATCAGGTAAATAATATACGCAGCCGCAAGAACAGCGCCCTCCCGGCGGCCGATTCTGAAATTGGTTCTCGAAAAAACGAGCAGCACCACTGTCAGAATGATCATGAGCGAAATATCCATAAAAATTTTGCTTTCTACTGCGAGCGGGGAGATCACGGAAGCAGCGCCGAGAACAAAGAAAATGTTAAAAATATTGCTTCCGACAATATTGCCAATCGCTATATCTGTTTCTTTTTTAATCGCCGCTGTAATCGATGTAATCAGCTCCGGCAAAGAAGTCCCAATGGCAACGATCGTCAGACCGACCAATGTTTCACTCATACCAAACGTAAGCGCAATTTCAGTTGCGCTGTCGACCACCAGATCCCCGCCAAAAATGATGGCTGCAAGTCCGCCGACTGTCAGCAGTATATTTTTTGTCCACGGAGCGGACGGGGCACTCTGGTCATTTGTCTGAGCAGCCCGGTTTCTTCTGGCCACTTCAAATATATAATATAAAAACACGGTAAAAAACAGCAGAAAGACAAAGCCATCACTGCGTGTAATGACATTTTCACTAAGCGCCTGAAGGACAGTGTCACTCATTAGAATAAGAAGCGCAACCCCTGCAAGCAGTGTGAAAGGAATTTCTTTTCTCACTGTTTCGTTTTCGACAGCGAGCGGGGCAATTAAAGCAGTAACGCCAATCACCAGCGTAATGTTGAAAATGTTACTTCCGATTACGTTACCAAGGGCGACACCGGCATTACCGTCCAAAGCAGCCAGGACACTCACCGTCGCCTCCGGAGAGCTTGTGCCAAAGGCAACAATCGTCAGCCCGATTAAAAGCGGGGACACCTTTAAATTACCGGCAATCTTCGAGGCACCGTCTACAAAAAAGTCGGCTCCTTTAATCAAAAGCGCAAAACCAATAAGTAAAAACAAATACGACAACCGCTTCACCCTCATCTCGATATACTTGATAAAATTTACTATATTGCCCGCAAAGACTTTTAGCTTCACCAGCCGCTTTTATCTTTCGGGAAAAAGAGTGTCTATTTCTTCATTCAAATTCTCATGCTGAAAAACCTCTTCTTCATCCTCCATCATATCAAGGGCCTCTGTCACATTGCCGGGGAGCCCCCAGTTTAACATGTAGTACTCAAGCAGATCTGCATCCTGGTCGTAATAATACTCTTCAGCTGCAAAACTCAGCTGATCCGAATAGTCCAACAGCTCTGTCAACGTATACTGATAGGCCGCCTGAAATGCTTCATAGCCCTGAGGCTCGTAAACGATCTCTTGTGCTTTGTTTAAAGCTTCGTCGAGGGATAATAATTCCTCATTCACCCGGTGCCAATAATCTGAATTTTTATTTTGATTTAACGCTCTCAGCGCTTCCATAGTTGAAGAAAGCTGGAGGCTGATTTGTTCCATTTCCTTTAAAATTTCCTGTTCGTAGGCTTCATTCACCTCGGATTTATTCAAAGCCACCGATTCTACAGCAGCAGTTTTAACGTTTTCTTTTTCACTTCTTTTTTGACGAAGATCTGCAGCTTCTGAACCAGCCGTTTCCTCCTCAGAGACTGAGGAGGAGCCTTCTTCGGGACGCGCCTTACTGTCCTGCTGAATTAAGTAGTACATACTGGGTCCGCCTATCAGGAGACCCGCTGCCATTACAGCACCGACGATTTTTCTTTTTACTGCGATCAGTAAAATAATTCCAAATGCAACGAATATAAAGCCGACAGCGGCACCCACAATCGGCAGTATCGAAGCCAGTTC
Organism: Marinococcus tarijensis; assembly: GCF_054971385.1. Classification (NCBI taxonomy): domain Bacteria; kingdom Bacillati; phylum Bacillota; class Bacilli; order Caryophanales; family Bacillaceae; genus Marinococcus; species Marinococcus tarijensis. The sequence goes on from NZ_JBQOJA010000018.1 coordinate 3,512, forward strand.
CACGGCTTTTCCCCCTGAGTATGATATTTTCACAGCAGTATATTGCTTTCCCATTTTTGCATATTACTTCAATGACAGCGGTTAAGGCTGCTACTTTTCTCTTATTATACCTAATACCGTTAAAATTTCCTATAAATTATAGTTATTTCAGCTTAAGTTGATTCAGACTCACATTACCATTTATTTTTCTGTTTTACTCACCATTTCCTTAAAAAAAGACCCATTGGATGTCGTCCAATGGGCTCTTAGTGTATATTTGTAGTCCTGCTAAACTTTTAACTATTCCACAGTTACGCTTTTTGCCAGGTTGCGCGGTTTGTCTACATCGCAGCCGCGGTGCATAGCTGCATAGTAAGAAATAAGCTGCAGTGGAATGACCGAAACAATAGGTGTCATTACTTCGTGCAGATCCGGAAGTACGATGTTATCGCCTTCCTGGTGGTTTGTTTCGGAGGCGATCACGCATGGATTGGCTCCACGTGCCACCACTTCCTGCAGGTTGCCACGCGTATTTAGGTTCACGTGGTTCTGCGTCGTTACGGCAATGACCGGCGTGCCTTCTTCAATCAAGGCAATGGTGCCGTGCTTCAGCTCGCCGCCGGCAAAGCCTTCAGCCTGAATATATGAAATTTCTTTCAGTTTTAATGCACCTTCAAGCACAACGTGATAGTCGAGCGCGCGGCCGATGAAGAAGCAGTTGCGCGTTTCACTCAAATATTCCTTCGCAATGCCTTCCATAACATCCTTTTGGTCACAAAGAGTCTCCATGGCGTTGGCCGCGAGCCCCAGCTGTTGAATAGCGTTAAAATCAGATTCGATGCCACGGGCACGGGCAATGTCCATAGCAAGAATCGACATTACAGCCATCTGTGCAGTGTATGCTTTCGTCGAAGCAACTGCAATTTCAGGCCCGGCGTACGTATGCAGAGTGAAATCTGCCTCCCGGGAGAGCGTCGATCCAGGAACGTTCGTAATCGTGATCGAAGGGTGCCCCTGTTTTTTCACATTGACAAGCACGCCGCGGCTGTCCGCGGTTTCTCCACTCTGGGAAATAAAGATAAATAACGGCTTTTCAGAAAGAAGCGGCTGATTATACAAAAACTCGCTCGCAATGTGTACTTCCACCGGCTTCTGCCCAATTTTCTCGATCATTTCCTTACCTACAAGCCCAGCGTGATAGCTTGTACCAGCTGCCAGAATATAAATACGGTCGGACTGATTGATCGCCGCACGAATATCTTCTTCAAGCTTAATGTCTCCATCTTCATCCTGGTATTTCTGGATGATGTTGCGAATAACAAATGGCTGTTCATCGATCTCCTTAAGCATAAAGTGCTCATAAGTGCCCTTTTCTGTATCAGACTCATCAATGTCTGTCACAAAAGGCTCGCGGGTCTGAACGGTCCCTTCCAGGTCTTTTACCTGTACAGAGTCACGTGTCACAATAACGACTTCTTCATCCATAATTTCAATAAACTGCTTCGTCGTGTGAAGCATTGCCATCGCATCCGAAGCAATAACGTTTTTTCCTTCTCCCAAACCAACGAGGAGTGGGCTCTTATTTTTTCCGACATAGATAGTTTCTTCATCATCGTTGTCGATTAATGCCAAAGCGTAGGATCCTTTTAGAAGAGCCAGAGTACGCCGGAAGGCAGCTTCTGTTTTTAGCCCTTCCTGGCTGAACTTCTCTACAAGCTGAACGATAATTTCCGTATCAGTCTGGCTGCGAAGAGACACTCTGTCAAGGTAATGCTGCTGAAGCTGCTGATAGTTCTCAATGACACCGTTGTGTACTAGCGTAAAGCGGCCGCTGATGCTTTGATGCGGGTGCGCATTGTCCCGGCTAGGTGCTCCATGTGTCGCCCAGCGCGTGTGGCCGATGCCTATCGTTCCGGAAGCCTGGCCGTTTACTGTTTCTTCAAGAGCGGCAATACGTCCTTTTTCCTTGTATACACTAACTCCGTCGTTGTCCACTACCGCTATACCAGCAGAATCATATCCCCGGTATTCGAGCTTATGAAGTCCCTTTAACAAAATGTCCGACGCCTGCTCGTTTCCAATATATCCTACAATTCCACACATACGTGGATACCCTCCTATAATCGGCGGGGCATAAGCATATGTCGCGGGACATTTACTGATGCCCCACTCGTCTCGTTTAATTTTTTATTGATGTGACCTTCACGGGTGCTCATTCACAATTCTATTTACCAGTTTTATGCCTATGTCCTGGCCTTTAGCCACGAAGTCGCCTTCATGATTTAAGCCAGCACTTTCAGCTGAGACATGCAGCCGGGAGGCATCCGCCGATTACTCGATTAACCTCCACCTCGTCAACTGTTTTGTTATTCGATCCAAAACAGTCCAAGCGCTTTCGATAATGAAACTTTCATCCTGCTCCTTTCTTCACTAGATTTATACATAATAATACGCTAACTGCTTGCTGTAATCAATTGTGAAATTGTGAAATTTTTTCATGCAAATATGTATATTTCCTATTTTTAAGAAACACTTAATATTAGTCGCAATCTGCATAAAAAAGTTACGCCCCCGTATTTGGGTTGCCGGAATTAATTTACTTTAAACGTAAAAAACACCGGGGGCTCGCCCCCGGCGCATTATAATTATTTATCCAGGCCCATTTCTGTCTGAACTACGTCAGCAATTTCTTTTACGTAATTGTTGCACAGCTCTTCTGTTTCAGCCTCCGCCATCACCCGAACGAGCGACTCGGTGCCGGAAGGACGCACTAGAATTCTTCCTTTATCCCCTGTTTCCGCTTCAATCCGGTCTATCACTTCTTTAACCCTTGGATTATTTTCCACCTCGTATTTATCCGTTACGCGGACATTAACCAGCTTTTGTGGAAATCTCGGCATTTCAGCGGCAAGCTCCGATAATTTTTTGCCTGATTTCTTTACCATATCCACGAGCTGCAGCGCGCTCAGCATTCCATCTCCTGTGGTGGTTAAATCAAGGAAAATCAGGTGCCCGGATTGTTCTCCGCCCAGGCTGTATCCGTTTGCCCGCATTTCTTCCATGACATGACGGTCGCCCACTTTTGTCTGCACCGTTTCAACGTCAATCTCCTGCAGGGCTTTATGAAGGCCAATATTGCTCATAATCGTCGTTACTACCGTGTTTTTATTCAGCATCAGCTCCTGCTTCAGGTGCTTGCCGCAGATATACATAATCTGATCCCCATCAACAATATTGCCGGTCTCATCTACAGCAATCAGCCGGTCCGCGTCGCCGTCAAAGGCAAGACCGAGGTCCGCCCCTTTTTCAACGACAAAAGCAGCCAGAGCTTCCGGATGCGTGGAGCCGACACCCTCGTTAATATTGATTCCGTTCGGATTGTTCCCAATGGTAGAAATATCAGCCTCAAGGTCTGCCATTAAATGCGGGGCTAAAGAAGAGGCTGCCCCGTTTGCACAGTCGAGAGCAATATGCAGACTCGAGAAATCCTCACTGACTGTATTTTTCAAAAACTGGAGATACTTCTGACGGCCTTCAAAATAATCATTAACGCTTCCAAGCTGCCCCCCTACCGGGCGTGGCATCTGGTCCTCCCCTTCAAGATGGCGCTCGATTTCCGCTTCCTGGTCGTCGTTAAGCTTGAACCCGTCTGCTCCGAAAAACTTGATGCCGTTATCTGCCACCGGGTTATGCGAAGCGGAAATCATAATCCCCGCCTGAGCACTGACTGCCTTGGTTAAATAAGCTACTCCGGGAGTGGTGATGGTTCCAAGGCGCATCACTTCCACTCCTATGGAAAGAAGCCCGGCAACCATTGCTCCTTCAAGCATTTCCCCGCTGATCCGTGTATCCTTGCCTATTAATACTTTTGGATGTTCATGATCTTTCGTTAACAAATAGCCGCCCGCACGTCCAAGTCGGAAAGCAAACTCCGGTGTAAGCTCTGTATTGGCAACACCCCTGACTCCATCTGTACCAAAATATTTCCCCATGGTTAAATCTCTCCTTTATTCTTACACAATTCCCTGCTGGTGTTTACTGCTGTTCTGCGTCTGTCTCATTATTTTCTTCCGCAGGAACCTCCTCTTCATTTTCTGCAGGAGGTTCTTCTGTATCTCCGGCTCCGTCTTCTTCTGTGTCCCCAGTGTCTGTTTGCGGATCTTCTGTTTCTGTATCCTGTTCGTTTGACCCGCTGCCGTTTTCTGCATCCTCTGTCGAGCCATCCTCGCCGGAGGAATCGCCCTCCCCGTTATTTTGACCGGACTCTTCAGGCTCATCTGTATTTTCATTTTGCTGCTCTTCCGGCGTCTCATTTTCCGGCTCTGTTTCTTCTTCCGTTTCTTCTCCATTTTCTTCCTGCTGAAGGGTTACTTCCACATTCTCCCTTGCTGGAGAAATCTGCACCCCTTGCGGTCCGCCCGCTTCCACAGGAAGAACATAGGATTCTTCACTGGAGGAGCCGCTGCCGCTCCAAAGTGCCTCCAGCGTAATATCTTCGGCGCTTACGCCTTCAAGTGCCCCAGCGTCTCCATATATTTGTACATCCATTTGGCCTGACGAAGGGTTCACCCAGCTCGTTGACGCCCCTGAAGGCAAATTCACAATAGAAATAGGCACATCTTCAAGCGTAGCCTGTTCTTCCCCCTCTATCGTCACAGATGCACTTAAATTTTCAGGATTTGTCCGCTGGATGCCATCCGGAAGCTGCACATCCAGTTCATACGTGCCGCTTTCACTGATTTCATTCAAGTCGAGAGCCGCATTAATGCTTTCTGTATTCTGTACTGCTTCCTCGCTGCCGTAAATAGTTACTGCTTCATCGGAAACCGTGACTTCACTAATTGCTGTACCCGCACTCAAACTGCCCGTTCGTTCGACATTTACCGGCACTTCTTTTGAAGGAGCATCAGCAGACAACTCCACTGATGCTTCCTGCGGTTCTATATTGACGTCCAGTTCATTGCCTTCCGTATCGAGCGCCACTATCGGAAAGTTTCCATTGATGTCCCCATCTGCTTCAGATACATCCACCTGGGCAACCACCCGGTCAATTTGTTCGATAATAGTGCCGGACCCGCTCACCGTCACTTCCTCGGGGCTGACGGTCGGGTTTCCAAAAGAAAACTCTTGATTCTGCTCTTCATTCAAAATTTGTGTTTCAAGCGGAAAGGTCGTTTCCTGCTTTTCCTCAAGCGTCACCGTCGCGTACTCCGGTGACGGAGTCACTTCCAGGTCTGTCGGAAAATCACGGTGGCTTACCTGAACGTTATGTGTTCCGGCGCCCAGATTCTGCATATCTAAATATAATTCATAGCTGTCCGACCGGGACAGACGAAACAGCATAATAGCCGTCTGTGAACCGGCGAGCGTAACATCTGCGTTCTCAGTCATATTTGTAACAGCATATTCTTCTTCATTGTATTCCGGGGTAATGTTCACATCTTCGATTGTATATGTTTGATCTTCTCCGTCCGGCACGACCCCGGCATTATTTACCGTAGGATCCATATTCACAATTAAGTAAAGCATCACAGCAAAAGCAAGAGAGATAAAGCGGACAAACCACTTGTTTGCAAAAAGCTTATCCATCCTTTTTCCCTCCCCACTGCCAGATACTGGATGAATTGTTTTCTGCCATCAAATCCTTTTCAAGCATTTTACGGAGGGTTTCCTCATCAACATCACGGTGAAGATCCCCGTTTTTGGTAATCGAAATGCTGCCGGTTTCCTCTGACACAGCCAGGGTGAGCGCGTCCGTTACTTCACTCACTCCGAGAGCGGCGCGGTGCCTTGTGCCCAGCTCCTTTGAAATAAAAGGATTTTCTGATAGGGGAAGATAGCAGGCAGCGGCAGCTATTTTATTTTCTCTCATCACTACCGCCCCGTCATGAAGCGGAGTATTCGGGATAAAAGTATTAATCAGCAGTTCTGATGTAATGTTTGCATCCATGGAAATGCCGGTTTCAATATAATCATTCATTCCTGTTTCACGTTCGATGGAAATCAGTGCCCCGATGCGCCTTTTCGCCATATACTTTGTTGATTTCATAATGGCATCAATCGTTTTTAACGTTTCGTCTTCTTCTACATAAGAAGCTCTTCCAAAGAGCCTTCCTCTGCCGAGCTGTTCAAGGGCACGCCGGAGTTCCGGCTGAAATATGATAATAATTGCAAGCAGTCCGTATGTAACCGAGTTCCCCATAATCCATTGAAGCGTCCGCAGACCAAAAAAACTGCTTATAAACCAAACAGCTAAAATAACAGCAATGCCTTTTACCAGCTGGACGGCCCGAGTGCCCCGGATAATCGTGATCGCTTTGTAAATGACATACGCCACCAGCGATATGTCTACGACAATTCGTATGATGTTAAGTAAATCGAAATCTTGTCCAGCAAACATGGCACTTCCTCCAATTGATTCTATCGCGTAAGCAAAGTAACGGTTATATTATATCACAATCACTTCTATTCTCTGCGTGCTTTATTCGGATTTTCGGCAAATTTATTATACAGTTTGGCACCGGAATAATATGCAAACAGCAGCACGCTCTGCTGAAAGCCTGCTGCTGTTTATAGATGCCTGTATTATGCCGCTTCTTCATCATCCATATGCCAGGCTTCCTGACTTATTCGCTTCGTATGGTACCAGATCCACTCAAGCACCTGATCCACTTCCTCAATATTGCCGGAAACGCTGCCCGCCGAAGCCATGTAAGGTTCCCCGTTGATCACCGTAAGATCCCCATTTACATTTCCATGCACATCAACTTCCCCGTTTCGAACGGTTAAATCCCCCTGCACTGTTTCATCCTCCGGTATGATGACTGCGTTGTTGTCGTAATCAATATTTACGTTCTCCCGGTCGCCAGTAACCGTCATTTCAGCTCCCGCCTGATCATTCCAGGCAAACAGCACACTTGAAGCCATCAGCACAATAAACATGGAAACTGCGACCAGCACAGGATGCTGCCTGGACCATGATTTCCAGGCTGTCCGTTTTCTTTTCTTAGGCAGCTCTTTCATGATACTGTCAGTAAAAGTCTCCGGAGCCCAAACGTGCGAAGCTCCCTGCACTATTGTCACTGTCCGCTTCAACTCCTGGAGACGCTGCGCGCACTCCGGATTTTCCTTGATGTACGTATGGAACTTTTCTTTTTCACGTTCATCCATATCGCCGTCAATGTAGCGCTGGATATACTCTTCCTCCCGCTCGTTTAAAGCCATGGTCCCACCCCCTCATTCACGTGTTTCCCAAATGTTTTCTTAAAGCTTCGCGCCCCCTGTGCACATGCGTTTTCACCGTATTTTCGGGAAGATCCAGTATGTCACTGATTTCCTGAATGGAAAGATCTTCAATGTAGCGAAGGACGATAGCTGTCCGGTATTTCGGCGGCAGCTTCAATATTCCTTCCTGCACCCACTCCTGCATTTCCATGGTCACGACCTGTTCATCCGGCAGCTTGTCCGGCGAAGAAAGCTGCGAATATCCATCGAGTCCTTCCGCCCCAGGTATTTCTGCGTCCAGGGAATAGTCCGGCTTTTTCTTACGGAGACGATCGATGCAAAGGTTTGTCGTAATACGGAAAAGCCAGGTGGAGAATTTTCTTTTTTCATCATAGCTCTCAATATTGGCATATGCTCTCAAAAAAGCTTCCTGGGCCATATCCTGAGCTTCATAGGCATTGCCCACCATACGGTAGGCGATTTGATATACCTTGTCTTTGTACAAATCAACCAATTCCCGGAAAGCGTCCTGATCCCCGTCTTTTTTCACTTCTTTCACTAGCCGTTTCACTGTTGCATCCATTTGGCGACCTCCACCTCGTGGGACTATACATACGTTCAATAAGTCTATCCGTTTCATTTATTCAACAGCCTTCGGCTGCTTACCCATCTTTACTATGGTAATTTTTTCAATTCATCCAATTGTAACACGGTTTTCATCCCCTATCCTTATCCATATTACTATTTATGCACCCTCTAGAACCATAGTCACATTTTGGAAAATATGGCATAAATACCTTTGAAAATGAGTTAAAATGGGTAATAATGTAAACATGAACCAAATAGGAGGTGAAGAACGTTTGTCTCAACAATATTTACGGCAGGAAATAGAACAAACAAGAGACAGACTCCATCAACTGACTTCCACTCATACGGCTTCTCTGATTTCGGATGATGTCCTGGCTTTAAGTAAGGAACTCGATGTTCTTTTAAATAAATATGAGCTTATGTCCCGTAAAACTCTTATGCACTCTTCGTAGATGCATAAGAGTTTTTCTATGCCCGCGTATTCTACCATGATTCTTTCAGACATTCATCCCCGGAGGGTTAAAAGCCTTAAAATTGACATAAAAAAATCAGCCCTTCAGGCTGAATGCGTTCATGTTGTTTGGTGGAGCCTAGCGGGATCGAACCGCTGACCTCCTGCGTGCAAGGCAGGCGCTCTCCCAGCTGAGCTAAGGCCCCCTGAGCATATTTGATTTAACAAAAATGGAGCGGGTGATGGGAATCGAACCCACGACATCAGCTTGGAAGGCTGAGGTTTTACCACTAAACTACACCCGCACAATCTATATACAAATGAATACTGTTCATACTATCACTGCTTATCCTGCCCGTCAAATAATGGAGCGGAAGACGGGATTCGAACCCGCGACCCCCACCTTGGCAAGGTGGTGTTCTACCACTGAACTACTTCCGCAGTTCAAAGCATGGATAATTACAATGGTGAGCCATGGAGGATTCGAACCTCCGACCCTCTGATTAAAAGTCAGATGCTCTACCAACTGAGCTAATGGCTCGTATTAATGGTGGAGGGGGACGGATTCGAACCGCCGAACCCGAAGGAGCGGATTTACAGTCCGCCGCGTTTGGCCAACTTCGCTACCCCTCCACATATGGTGCCGGCCAGAGGACTTGAACCCCCAACCTACTGATTACAAGTCAGTTGCTCTACCAATTGAGCTAGACCGGCGTGTGGAAAACTCCCTGCATACCTTTCGGCAAAAACAGCTTTATGTATGGTGACCCGTACGGGATTCGAACCCGTGTTACCGCCGTGAAAGGGCGGTGTCTTAACCACTTGACCAACGGGCCGTAAGCTGAATTAAAGTTTTCTTTCATTGCTACAATAAAGTATTCTAAAGCATTTTTTTCTCTCTTGCAACCGAATTACTATATTCAAAAAAGTTTGATATTTTTCTATTTTGTTTTGTCAGCATATAAAAAGCCGACCTGTGTTACCAGGCCGGCTGAACAATTATTGGCGATTGGATGCAGAGCCTGTTTTTGTGCCGCCTTTACTTCCCTGGCCGCTTTGAAGAGAAAACAGGTTGGAGTCAATCGAAAACGTCAGTCTTTCTCTTTCGCGTTTCCGCTTTAATGCCAGTTGAATCAACTGGTGAATCAATTCGCTGTAGCTTTTCCCAGCCGGATCCCATAGATAAAAGGAAAGCGAGCCCGGGATCGTATTGATTTCATTCACAAATACTGTTTCGGTGCTGTCCTCAATCAGGAAATCAATTCGGGAGACACCACTGCAGCCGAGAATTTGGAACGTATCCTTGGCCAGCTCACGTACTTCGCCTGCTTTTTCCTCTGTGATGGGCGCCGGGATTTCCCGGTCTGTCGCTTCCATCCCCTTGGAAGAACTACCGTTTTTGCCGCCCTGATATTTGTCCTTATAGCTCAATATTTCATCTGTTTTGAGCACCTTTTCGATTACCGAAGCCTCTACGTCTTCGTAGTCGCCAACCACAGAGCAGTTCACCTCTGTCATACCTTCAAGCATTTTTTCCACGAGAATTTTCCCTGCGAATTCAGTGGCTTCTTCCACCGCCTGCTCCAGCTCTTCCCTGTTTTTTGCTGTGCCGATACCGACGCTTGAACCAAGGTTAGCCGGCTTTACAATTACCGGATAAGGAACACTTTCTTCAATCATGGCAATGACACTTTCGGTATCCTCTGCCCAGTGGTTGCTGTAGAACCAGACATCATTTAATACCGGCAGACGGGAGTCTCTCAAAATCTGTTTCATCATCACTTTATCCATGCCTACGGCCGAGGAAGCTACGTCGCAGCCGACGTAAGGCAGGCCGTAAAGCTCAAACAGACCCTGAAGCGCTCCGTCTTCTCCGAATGTTCCGTGAACAATTGGGAAAGCAACATCAATGGCTGCCACTTCTTTTTTACCAAATTTAGGTGCGGGCTTTTTCTGAAGGACAACATTGTCTTCTTCTCCGTACGTAATCAGCACCTGCTGAGCCTCGTTCAATAATTTCGACATGTCTTTGTAGGCTTCAATGTCCCTTAAAATATCGCCGGTATACCATTTGCGTTCTTTACTGATATAAATCGGAACAATTTCGTACCGGTCTTCATCCATGGATTCCATAGCCTGTACAGCTGAAATGACAGAAACCTCGTGTTCGACAGAAATGCCGCCGAAAAATACTCCTATTCTAGTTTTCATATTATTCCACTCCCTATGTCTTTACTCGTTGAATGAATCCGGAAGGTCATTTTCAAGCAGTACCACGGATGGCCGGGTGGCAATTTCGTTCATTTTTGCCAAAGCGTCCTGAAGGTCTGAGGCAACGTACAGCTGCTCTTCCGGATAATTTTTTTCCTTTAATCCGTCCTGAAGCGGCACAGTCTGTTTCTTCCCGACCAGAATAATGAAATCACACGCATCTGCCATGTAAGTACCGAGCGCTTTATTTAATTCATACTCTTTTTCCCCAAGCTCAACCATACCTGGTGTTATGGCAATTTTGTATTCCGGCATATGACTCAATACTTCCATAGCCATCCTGGAGCCAACCGGATTGGAATTAAAGCTGTCATCAACAATCGTAATGTTTCCGTTCGTTTTTTTCAGCTCCAGACGGTGCTCCACCGGCTGTGCTTTCCGCAGTGCTCTCGCTATTTTTTCAAACGAGATACCCTTTTCAGAGCCGATAGCCACGGCAGCTAAAATATTATAAATATTATGGCGTCCGAGCAGTTTGGTCTGAATCTCTGCGGTGGTGCCGTCATATTTCACCACGGTAAATGACGTCCCTTTGGAAGAGTATCCAATATTTTTAGCCCGGTAGTGCAGGTCTTCGGCATCGATGCCGTAGTAAATCGTCCGGCACTGGTTCTGCTGCTCGTAGCTCATAATGTTTTCATCGTCTTTATTCACAAAAGCAGTACCCTCCTGCGGCAGCGTTTCGACAATTTCAAATTTGGTTTTTTTAATATTATCGAGTGTTTTAAATGTTTCGAGGTGCTGTTCGCCTACCGCAGTTAAAACACCGTACCGCTGGTGCACAATGTCACAGATTTCTTCAATGTCTCCCGGCCTTTTCGCGCCCATCTCAGCAATAAAGATTTCATGGTAGGGCTTGAGCATTGTACGAATCGTTTTCGTCACACCCATCGGCGTATTGTAGCTTTCCGGTGTCATAAGCGTATTAAATTCAGAGGAAAGGACGGTTTCAAGCATATGCTTTGTGCTTGTCTTTCCGTAACTGCCCGTGATGCCTATAACTTCAAGATCCGGCATCGATTTGATAATTCGCTCTGCATCATTGACGTAATGCTGGCTGATTTTTCGTTCCATTGGATAGTTAATATAGTTCGCACCCATTGTAATAAAATACGTAAGAATCGTCGCAATGACTGTTAAAAATACGAGCCATCCATACGTATAAAATAAAGCCGTGTTACCGAGCAGAAGCCCTGCTGCAGTAAACAGTGCGAAGAGAACACCGATCGTGATAAACAACCGCTTCACCCGCGCCGTGACTACCAGCGCCTTCTTCTCCTTCAGCTGCGGCATAGTCAGGGCCATAAACAAAAAGTAAAGAAAACCAATAATCAAACCTAGTGCTTCTGCCCCGAAAAGAAACGGCACAACAGCTGCAAGGCCGATCGTATTACGGACCGGGAATGCCCTCGAAGCATGACCTTTAATCCATCCCCAGAAGCGCTCATTCTTGTAAGAATTCTGCTGGAGCATATGGGTGCTTCGTTTCGTAAAGCGCACAGTGTAAAATGCCCAAGCCGCCATGTATAAAATCGCTAATATAGTGTTAATCATGCTGTGCGGCCTCCTGATCTTCGTTTCTTAAAAAGTGATCGATAATAATTAAAAACTCATTTAAATTGTCAATGTACGAATAATGGCCGGCCCCGCGCAGTACGACGAGGCCCGCATTTGGCATCTTCTCTTCCATAATCCGGGCATCCGATACAGGAGTGGCCTCGTCATTTTCTCCCCATACGAGCAGCACCGGAGGCGTAACATGCTCAAAATGGTGCTGCAGGTCTTCATTGACTACCTTCACCATCGTCTGCTGCATCACCCCGGAAACATTTTGATAATCCGCCGATCCCACCCGGCCTTTAACTTTATCAAGAATTTCCTGCTCCCGGCTTTTTAATCCAGGCAGCTTCAGCAGCTTTTTAAAGGTTTTGTACGTATATACCTTCACGTAATATTTCAGCTTTCGTTTTGGCTTTACGCCCGCGCTGTCCACAAGAATAATTTTTTTCACCGGGTTGTCTGCTGCGTACTTGATCGAAACCCGGCCCCCAAAGGAGTGGCCGATAAGAATCGGGTTGTCTATACCGGTTTTCTGCAGCCATTTTTTCAGCATTTCGGTGTAATCGCCGACCGTCCAGGCTTCAGGCGGCTCCCCGCTCTGACCAAAACCCGGAAAATCAATCGACCAGACCCGGAAGTTTTTTTCCAGCGATTGATGCACAGGGGCAAATGCCTGAATGTTTGCGCCCCATCCATGTAATAAGACGACATCCTCCCCTTCGCCGGACACATGGTAGTTCACGTTAACCCCATCTATATCTATATACACAGTGAGACTCTCCTATTCTAATTTTTCTATAGTCTGCATGAGGCAGACCTGCCATTTATAGCCGTACTCTATGTAATAAGTCTTTATAATACAGTAAAAAGTCAGCTGAGATGCACTTCCCAGTAATTTTTCGTATACACAAATCCACCACTTTATATTATCACATAATCTTAAAGACGAGAATGACGACTTTATGATTCCTCGAAGCGTATGGACACCCTCATTCATTATATTTGTTTCCAGGTTTTGTTTCAGTTAGTATATGATAGTTCCGCACAAAACCAAATTCCCTGAAACTAACAATAGAAAGCGTGAAATTTTATGACGAATGAGTCTTTACACGTCGGCCCAGCTCAGAAAAAGAAGCTTATTTTTCTGGTGGCTCTGATTTTAACCATTGCGGTTATGAACGGCACTATGTTTAACGTGGCCATCCCGGATATCCAGTCGTACTTCGGCATCTCTTCCTCCCAGGTCAGCTGGGTACTTACCTCGTACATTATGGTCTACGCTATCGGAGCCCTGATGTATGGAAAATTGGCAGACTTTTATTCCATTAAAGCTCTGCTTACCTTTGGCATTATCCTTTTTGCTGCTGGTGCAACGCTCGGCCTTTTTTCTCAGAGCTTTGCCATGCTTCTCGTCGCCCGGGTGCTTCAGGCGGCAGGCGGAGCAACCATTCCCGCACTCGGGTTTGTGATACCAGCCCGCTTTTTCCCGGAGGATAAAGGCCGCGTCTTTGGCCTGATTTCTTCCACAGTAGCCTTTGCTTCCGGCGTCGGGCCCATTGTTGGCGGACTTCTCGGAGGATGGCTCAGCTGGCGTTATCTGTTTTTATTTTCTATACTATCGCTTTTAGCACTGCCCTTTCTTAGAAAATGGCTGCCGGATGAAGAAAAACGTTCCGGGTTTATTGATTATTTAGGCGCCGCTCTTTTCGGGGTGGCAATAGCCGGAATTTTACTGTTTGTTACTACTCTTCAATGGATCTTTCTTCTTCTGTTTATCGTTTTTATGGCTGTTTTCGCTGTCCGGACGGCAAAAGCAGACGATCCATTTATCCGTCCATCCCTTTTGAGAAACAAATACTACACGGTTACTATTTTGACGAGCTTTCTCGGCGTCTGCAGCATGTTCGGCCTTTTGTTTATCATTCCGCTGATGACCAGAGAGCTGTATGAACTTTCCACTACGCAGATCGGCCTTGTTATCTTTCCGGGAGCAATCCTTGCCGGCTTTCTCGGACGCACCGGGGGCGACCTTGCGGACCGCCACGGCCCAAAGGTAGTCGTTATCGCCGCCCTGGTTTTTATTGCTTTTGGAACAATGCTGCTTTCCGGATTTGCCGGCGTTTCTGCAGTCGCTGTTTCTGTTGTCCTGATTATTGCTTATATAGGATTCCCACTCATTCAGAGCTCGACCGCCAACATTGTGTCTTCTGTTCTTGAAGACAATGAAACAGGGGTTGGCATCGGTATGTTCAACCTGATGAACTTCATGGCCGGAGCTTTCAGCAGTGCCATCTTTGGAGCTGTGCTCGGAATTCAGGGCGTGACCACTTCGTTGAACCCGTTTGCTTCCGGAGGCAGCAGCGCCATTTATTCCAACGTTTATCTGGCCCTGACCCTGATTTCCCTGTTCGCCCTTGCCATGTTTACGTACACCTTCCGCGCCTTCCGGGTCGAACCCCGGTCGGAGAAGAACCCCGAATAAAGAGTCCGGCCCGGTGCCGGTCTCTTTTTTGCTATAATAGATAAAATCAAACTGAAAGGAGCGACTGCCTGTGCAGAGACGCCGTGTATCCGTAAGCGATTTAGCCTATGAAGCTTTAAAGCAAAACATTATTGAATTTCATTATTCCCCGGGGCAGGCGCTTCGCGAGGAACAGTTAACTGAAGAAATCGCAGTAAGCCGTACGCCGCTCCGTCAGGCGCTCTACCGTCTAGAGCTCGAAGGATTAATTGTAAAAAAAGCGAATGGGCGTATGGAAGTCCAGGCGCTCAGCATTGAAGAAGCCGTCGATATTTTTGCCGTCCGGGAAGCGCTCGAAGGACTTGTGGCTAAAGAAGCTGCCATGAGGGCATCCTCTGAGGCTGTAGCAGCTATGAAAGAAGCGCTTCTGCATATGGCTGAAGCAGATGAACGATTCACTTCCATTACGTATGGCAGCCGCTTCCATCATTTATTATATGAACACGCTTCGCCTACGGCGGTCCAGTTTTTAAACCAGCTGAACAGCCGCCTTGAAAGATACCGACGGCTCAGCGGCTACCGGCATCCTGATTATACAATCGACACTCCAGTATCTGAACATGAAAAAATCCTGGCTGCTATCGAACAAAAAGACGGCCCGGCAGCCGAGCATTACATGCGTGCCCATATCCGTAGAAGCCTTGCTTCTACGAAAGAAACGCTTGAATTCCATATTTCTTCTTTCTAGAGTCCCGACGAAAAGGGTTTTGCCTTTTTCCAAATAATTGTATACAATTATACAAAGAAGCAGCTTATGTTTTTAACCGTTTTTGAAAACGCTTTAAAATAAAGGAGGACCACTATGTCTGCAGAAAACGAGTACAGCCCCGGCCTTGAAGGGGTTATTGCTGCCGAGACGTCAATTTCCTATCTTGATGTTGAGGAGGAACAAATTGTTATACGCGGATACGACCTAATTGAATTAGCAGAAAACCGTCATTTTTTGGATGTTGCTCATTTACTTCTCTACGGCTCTCTTCCAAACGCAGCGGAGAAGGAGTCATTCCAGGACCGCCTTTATCAACAGCTCGAGCTGCCGGAACCCCTGACTTCATCCTTTTCATTATTTCCGGCCTCGATGAGTGCGATGGATATGCTCCGTACAGGCATTTCCCTGCTTGCCGGATCAGAAAGGCATATGCATGACCATTCCACAGAAGCCAATCAGGAAAAAGCGGTTAAACTGCTCGGTGCTATACCTGCCATTATGGCGGGCAGCTATCGTACGCAGCAGCAGGAACCGTTAATTTCTCCAGACCCTTCCATGTCTTTTAGTGCCAATATGCTTCACATGCTCACCGGGAAAACACCCACAGCATTGGAAACCGACGTGTTTGACCAGTCTCTTGTGGCCTACATTGAGCATGAAATGCCGAACTCCACCTTTGCAGCCCGGGTGATTGCCTCCACCCAGGCCGATATGTATGGTGCCTTCACGGGGGCGGTAGCTTCTCTGAAAGGGCCTTTGCATGGGGGAGCCAATGAAGCCGTTATGCATCTGCTGCTCGAGGCCGGCACCCCGGACGGAGTTGAGCATCTCTTCCGTGAAAAATTGGCCAACAAAGAACGAATTATGGGATTTGGCCACCGGGTGTATATGAAAAAAATGGACCCGCGTGCCCAACTGATGAAAAAATCACTGCACCGACTCGCGGAAAAGCAGGATCGCATGGACCTGTATGATATGTGCGTACGCGGTGAAGAGCTGATTGCAGAAGAAAAAGGACTGCATCCAAACCTCGACTACTACGCAGCGCCTGTGTATTATCTGCTCGGCCTCCCGATCGATCAGTATACGCCTATCTTTTTTGCATCCCGGGCTGCGGGACTCGGAGCTCACGTGATTGAGCAGCACAGCAATAACCGCTTGTTCCGCCCGAGAGTCAACTACACTGGCCCACGGGGCATCACGTTAACCTAAAGGAGGAAATAAAATGAACCAGACGATGCAGCAGACGGATGCTTTACTGACCGACATTGCCGACTATGTATATGATCAGGAAATCTCAAGCAGCGAGGCGTATGATACCGCCCGCTATGTATTAATGGATACGTTAGGGGCAGGGATCCTGGCATTACGATATCCGGAGTGCACGAAGCACCTGGGTCCTATTGTTCCGGGCACGATCGTCCCAAACGGCGCCCGTATGCCGGGCACCCAGTTCGAACTTGACCCGGTACATGCTGCTTTTAATATTGGCTGCGCGATCCGCTGGCTCGATTATAACGATACCTGGCTTGCTAAAGAATGGGGCCACCCGTCCGATAACCTCGGGGGCATTCTTGCCACTGCCGACTATTTAAGCCGAAAGCGGGTGGCAGAAGGCAGGGAGCCTCTGACGATGAACGATGTTTTAACCGCCATGGTGAAAGCCCATGAAATTCAGGGATCCATCGCTTTAAATCACAGCTTCAACCGGGTCGGGCTTGACCATGTGCTTCTCGTTAAAGTAGCTACGACAGCAGTGGTCACCCATATGCTCGGCGGCAGCAAACAGGAGATGATCAACGCCTTATCCAACGCCTGGGTGGATAACTCCAGCCTTCGTACTTATCGCCACTATCCTAACGCCGGCTCCCGTAAATCCTGGGCCGCTGGCGATGCCACCAGCCGCGGAGTCCGCCTCGCCTTAATGGCGGTCAAAGGGGAAATGGGCTACGCTACAGCTCTTTCTGCCAAAGGCTGGGGCTTTCAGGATGTCATGATGAATGGAGAAGAGCTGTCTGTGCCAAAAATGGATGCCTACGTGATGGAACACGTTCTGTTCAAAGTCTCCTTCCCGGCTGAATTCCACGCTCAAACCGCTGTGGAAGCCGCTATTGAACTGCACCAGGATGTAAAAGAACGGCTGCAGGATATTGAACGTATCGATATCGTTACTCATGAAGCTGCTATCCGTATTATCGATAAAACCGGCCCACTCCAAAATCCGGCGGACCGGGACCACTGCCTGCAGTATATGACAGCCGTCGGCTTGATCTTCGGCCGGCTTGACGCTGATCACTATGAGGATTCCGCTGCCGCAAACCCCGTGATTGACCAGCTCCGGAACAAAATGATCGTGAAAGAAAACAAACAGTACACTGAAGATTATCTGGATCCGTCTAAGCGTTCCATTCCCAACCAGGTGCAGGTTCATTTTATGGACGGCACGAGCACCGCTCCAGCAGAAGTGGAATACCCGCTCGGCCACCAACGCCGCCGGGAAGAGGCCAAGCCGCAGATTATCGAAAAATGCCGGCAGAATCTGAATGCCCACTACCCGCCGAAACAGGCCTCCCTGCTTCTGGAACAAATGCTCGACCATGACCGGCTGGCAGAAACTCCTGTTCATCACTTTATGTCAGACTGGGTTTACTAAAAGGAGGAAATACATTGAGTTGGTTAACCGAAGAACCTGTTTCCCAAAAAGAACTCGCCCAATTATTTCGTGACCGTATTAAGCAGAAGCCGGCGGTGAAGATTCCCGGTGTTCATGACAGCATGTCTGCACTGATCGCCAGAGACACCGGCTTTGATATTTTATATCTATCCGGCGCTGCCTATACCGCGAGCCGGGGCCTGCCGGATCTTGGCATCATTCATTCCCATGAAGTTGCTGAACGGGCCCGGGATATTGTTCGCGCAGCAAAGCTCCCTCTGCTCGTTGATATTGATACCGGCTTTGGCGGGGTGCTTGATGTGGCACGCACCGCCCGGGAAATGACCGAGGCCGGGGTGGCTGCCGTACAGATTGAAGACCAGGACCTCCCCAAAAAATGCGGGCATTTAAATGGCAAAAAGCTGGTATCGGCTGAAGAAATGGTTCAAAAGATTAAAGTTATCAAAGAAGTTGCCCCGACACTTGCCGTTATTGCCCGCACCGACGCCAAGGGCGTGGAGGGTATAGACGCAGCTATGGAGCGGGCGGCTCTCTACCGGGAAGCCGGAGCAGACGGCATCTTCCCGGAAGCTCTCTCCGCCGAGGAGGATTTCCGACGTGCCGGGGACAGCCTCAGTGGCACGCCGCTCCTTGCTAACATGACCGAGTTTGGCCGCACGCCGTATTATCATGCGGATCAGTTTGAATCATGGGGATTTAATATGATCATCTATCCGGTTACTTCACTGCGGGCCGCAGCCAAAGCCGTCGAACGGGTTTTTCAGGAAATTCACGACAAAGGTACCCAAAAGGATATGCTTGAGGATATGCAGACACGCGAAGAGCTGTACCGTACTATTTCGTACTACGATTACGAAGCGTTGGATGAAAAAATCGCAAAAACTGAGCTGCCGACAATCGATGAAGATTAAAAAAATAAAGCCGGGGGCGCCGCCCCCGGCTTTATTTGTCATCTTCGCTGTTTGATGACTCTTCTTCAAGCTCTTCTCCATAATACTCTTCGAGCACCCAGTCATTTTCGTGAAGCGTTCCGGCCAAATCTTCTCCCACGTACCGCACGTGCCAGGGTTCATACTGATAGCCGGTAATATCCGTTTTATCCTCAGGATAGCGGATTACAAAGCCATATTCATGCGCATTTTCTTCAAGCCACTCCCCTTCTTCCGTATCGCCGAGATCTGTCGTTAACGAATAGCCGACAGAGGAAGTACTCACGTCCATAGCCAGACCGCTTTGATGCTCACTTTCTCCGGCCCTTGCACTATATTTGTTCGCTTCTTCCTCCCCGTCTTCTTCCGCATTGGCTGCGAATATACTTTCCTGGCGGTCATACGAACGGTATCCCGACACAGCCGAAAGCTCAATTTCCTCTTCTTCAGCCTCCGCGAACATGGTTTCCAGCTGAGCTGCTGCTTCCTCTCTCATATACTTTTTCTGGGGTTCTCCCTCAAACGGGAAAGCCACATCCGGTATTACTAAGTTTTCCGGTTCGTAATCTGACGGCAGGTGGTATTCCCGGTTAATTAAAGCATCTGTAGCCGAGGGATTCTCCAAATCCCCGTCTTCTCCTCTCTCAGGTGGCCCCTCTCCTGCATCTGACTGTTCGTCATTCTCTGTTTCCTCTGTCTCCTCTTCTGCATCGCTCTCTGTTTCTCCCTGACTTTCTTCGTTATTTTCCTCTGAAGCGTCCGAAGAGGCTTCTTCAGCTTCATCAGTCCCGCTGTCTCCGTTCCCGCTATTTGCACAGCCGGCGCTGACCAAAAGCCCTGACATTCCTGCAACGATTATCCATTTTTTCATCATGGGCATCCTCTCTCTGCCATTCAAGGCGGTCTTCATGCTTTTCGTGTTTACGAAACCGTCTGCCTAGTTAATTATTCCTTACTTCCTCAAGAATTTTTCCATCCGTCTTTATGTTAGCATCTCAAGCGCCGATATAAACAGTAGAATCAAACATAAAAGGATTGATACGTATGGATAAGGCATCAATCATCGGTATTATAATAGCATTCGCAGCTATCATGAGCGGTATCGCCATAAAAGGGATGGAGCTCATCTCTCTACTGAATCCGGCCGCTCTATTAATTATTTTTGGAGGCACGATTGCCACTGTAGTAATTGCTTTCCCTGGTAATGAATTAAAAAACGTGCCGAAGCTTTTCGGTGTTTTATTTAAAAACCAAAACGAATGGAGCGTCGCCCAGCTTGTGCCCATGTTCTCCAGCTGGGCACAGACAGCAAGAAAGGAAGGCCTTCTGGCTCTCGAAGGGGACGTCCAGGATATCCAGGACCCCTTTCTCCGCAACGGTATGACGATGGCGGTGGACGGACAGAATTCGGACTTCATCCGTGACATTATGAGCGAAGAGCTCGAAGCCATTGAATCCCGTCATCAAACAGGCGTTTCTATTTTTACCCAGGCAGGAACCTACGCCCCTACACTTGGTATACTGGGCGCTGTGGTCGGTCTTATTGCGGCGCTTGCCGACATGTCTGACATTGATAAACTTGGAGAAGCAATCAGTGCTGCCTTCGTAGCCACCCTCCTCGGTATTTTCACCGGCTACGTGCTCTGGCACCCTTTTGCCAATAAACTCAAGCGCAAATCCAAGCACGAAATCCATGTCCGCAGTGTCATGATTGAAGGTGTATTATCGGTTCAGGAGGGCCAGCCCCCAAAAACGATTGAACAAAAGCTTCTAATGTACGTTCCGGCGAAGGATCGTGAAAAGATTATGGAAGCGGCCCAGGAAACCGAATGGAAGGAAGGGACCGAAAATGGCTAGACGGCGGCAGCGGAAAAAGGAAGAGGAGGAGCACGTCAGTGAAGCGTGGCTTCTTCCCTACGCAGACCTCTTGACCCTGCTGCTTGCGCTGTTTATTGTGTTATTTGCATCAAGCGAGGTGGACGCCCGGAAATTTGATCAGATTTCCGATTCCTTTAACTCGGTTTTCACTGGCGGAAGCGGCATCAACGAATCCGGAAGCTCTGTCGAAGAGCTGAATGCCGAAGACAACATCGATGAAAGCCCTCCGACAGCCACAGTCACCGAAGAAGCTGAGGATCGAAACGAACTTGCCGAGCTTCAGGAGAGAGTCGAAGGATTTATTGATGAACGGGGACTTGAGGGCCAGTTTACGACCCGCCTCTCCGATGACGGCCTGCTCCTTTCCATTAAAGACAACATCCTGTTCAATGTTGGGGAAGCAGAAATACGCGAAGAAGCTCTGGAAACGGCCGAGGATATGTCCGAGCTGCTTGTACTAAATCCCCCGCGCAACATTATTATCAGCGGCCATACGGATGACACCCCTATCGCGAATGCGGACTTCAGCACAAACTGGGAACTCAGCGTCATGCGGGCGGTGCATTTTATGGAAATTGTGCTCGAAAACCCTGACCTCGATCCAAGAGACTTCAGTGCCAAGGGGTTCGGCGAGTTTGAGCCGGTTGCTTCTAATGATACCGAAGAAGGCCGTGCCCAGAATAGACGCGTGGAGGTATTAATTCTTCCGCGTAACCAAACCGAATCCTCCGAATAAGAAATATCAAACCAAAAACTGGCTGCCCTTTACAGAGCAGCCAGTTTTCTATCTTTCCGTTTTCAATTGTTCTTTATTCTTTTCATGGACATGCTTTAACGGTGCTTCAAATTTATGACGGTCAATAAATGCAAAAATGGCGCTCTCCACGTATGGATCTTCCAACGATTTTTTCGTATTTTCAATATACCATTCTGAATCCCGGAGGCGTTTCTCTATTTCTTCCGGCTTCGAAGCAACCAGACCATGTCCCGGAACCACGGTATTGTATTTGCCGTCTTTCCAGAGTTCATCCAGCTTCTTTAACGTAAACTGGTAGGACTCGCTGTGATATTCAATAATCGGGATCTCTACATTGCTTAAATAGTCCCCGGCGATACAAAGACCGAGCGGCTCTACGATAGCCGCCAGTCCATCCACGGTATGACCCGGCGCCAGATAGAACGTAATTTTAGTTTCTCCTTCTGTAAGCACCTGCTCATCCGAGTCAACAATGATATCCGGCTTCGGATACATGGCTTCATAGCTGCGGTGAATATAGTATGCACCGTCAAACTCTTTCATTTCCTGCACAATCTCTTCTTTATCCGACCTCGCATTAAATCCACGGGAAGCAATGATAGTTGCTTCGGGGAAAGCGCCGGCTCCAATAATGTGATCAAAATCCGAATGAGTCAGCAGCAAATATACCGGCTGGCCCTTTTTTCGTTCTTCAACAAAATTCCTTATTTCTTCAATTTCGGCTGGAAGCCATGTAGGATCTGTGATTAAAATTAAATCATCTGTCACTACGACAGTCGTATTTGTCTGATAGAGCTCGCTTTGGAATACGCTCCATTGTTCACGGTCTAATCTTTTTGCCACACTGATCACCTTCTTATTAGTCTTCATTTACAGTTTCTTTCCCGAAAATGAAAGGTTTCATTCATGAATTGAAGTATTATTTTATTGAATAATTATATAAATTCATATAAAAGCAGAGCGGCCACTTTTGTTTTTCATAAGCAAATCGTTCGCATTCACCCTCCCTTTCTCTTATCGTACACATACATCCTAATACAAAAGGAGGGAATTTTGTTGCTGAAGCAATGGATAAAAAGCCTCTCTTTCTCAAAACGCTGCTACTACTGCAGATCAAAAACTCCTTATATGCGCCCCTACTTCACAAAACAGGATGAAAAAGTATTTGTCTGCGAAAAATGCCTCGAATACGCTGAAAGAAGGGCTATGCAGCGAGCCGACTAGGAAAAAACGTACGTCATTTTCGTTTTATATATATCGTTTTACGCTTATCTCTTTTTTCGGTCCTGATCTATATTACAATAGAGAAAAAGACCGATTGGAATTGGAGGGGCCCCGATGAACGAACATGATAAGGAAATGCTCGAACTAATTGAAACTGGCGTGGTAACGTTAATGCGCCGGGCAGATTTTAAGCGGACGCTTGACAGTCAGGCAAGCAGCCTGGATCGTTCCGCATATTTGATTCTTCAGGTGCTGCACCAGCAGAGCCCCCGTTCTGCACGTGAATTAGCTGATCACTTCCTCCTCGATATTTCGACACTCAGTCGCCAGATTCACTCGCTGGAGAAAAAAGGTTTTGTTTCCCGCCGCCCGGATCATCACGACAAACGGGTCAACCAGATTTTTATTACGAACGAAGGAATCGAGGCAATCAATACGCTGAAGCAGGAACGGATTCATATGTATGACAGTCTGTTAGCTGACTGGGATAAGGAAGAGCGTGACCAATTTGCCCAGCTGCTCGAGCGATTTAATAACACCCTCGTACAAAAAAGGGGTCTTCCTTCTTCATAATTCACATGCCGGGCCCTCGAGCAGGGCCTGGTTTTTTTACCAAAAACAAGAACGTTTGTTCGTTTAAAATGTTTATTTTGAGGTATACTCTATAGAAAGAAACAATTGTTTCATCAAAGGAGGGATGGGCCGTGGAGCGGGTTATTTTCCTTATTGACATGCAGTCGTTCTACGCCAACGTTGAAAAGCTGTATTATTCCAATCTGCAGCATAAACCAACAGCTGTAGCCGGAGATCCGTCCATCCGTAGCGGGGTGATTTTGGCTGCCTGCCCTATTGCCAAACGCGAAGGAGTGAAAACAGCCGAAACACTTGGAGAAGCACAGCAAAAGTGTCCAGGGCTCGCTATTATCCCTCCGCGCATGGAGCTGTATTTAAAAATTTCTGTACAAATTGCCACAGCGCTTGAAGCCTACACTGATAAAATAGAACCCTACAGCGTGGACGAGCTGTTTGCAGATATGACACATACATACAAACATACCGCTTCCACGCCGGAGCAGGCAGCTCTGTTCATCAACCGGCATCTTCTTCGGGCGTTCGGCGTCTATCCCCGGACCGGCATCGGAGCAACCAAGGTTCTCGCCAAAATGGCCTGTGACCATTTTGCCAAAAAATCGGCCGATGGGATTTTCACCCTGAAGCAGGAACAGCTGGCTTCCACACTTTGGCCTCTGCCTGTGAATCATCTGTTCGGAGTCGGGCGCCGGATGGAAAAACACCTGCGGCAGATGGGGATTCGAAAAGCCGGCCACCTTGCTGCCTACCCTGTGGAAGAGCTGCGGCACCGCTTTGGCCTGAACGGAGAGCTTCTATGGCAGACAGCGCACGGCGTTGACCCTTCCCCTGTCTCTCCCGGCACTCATACGCGCCGAAAGGCTGTCGGCCACCATATGACCCTCCCCCGTGATTACTCGAGCTGGGATGATATCAGCATCGTGCTTCGCGAACTGAGCGAAGAGGCGGGGCGCCGGGCCCGGGCGGAGGGCTGCATCGGCTGGACAGTCGCCGTAGGAGCCGAAGGCCATGATAAAGGCAATTCTCTTCATTTTCAGCGGCAGGCCTCCCAGGCCGAACCGATTAATGACGGCAAAGCTATCTACGAAGCCGCCGCCTCCCTGTTTCGTAAACATTGGACATACTACCCGGTCCGGGGACTGAGCGTCAGCCTGCAGCAGCTTGAAAGCAATCAATTTATGCAGTTGGATTTGTTTTCCGAAAAAGAGCAACGGGAAGATTTAAACAAAACGATCGATGCCCTCAAAGACCGGTACGGACCGGCAGCTGTGCTCCAGGCCTCATCACTTCTACCCGGCGGCCAGGCCCTTGCCCGCGCAGAAAAAATCGGTGGTCACTACAAGTAGATCCCGTCTCCTTCAGGAACAGGAGTTGACGGCAAAGCCGAAAAACGGGATGCTGTAATAAATTGTACATCCAAGGAGGAAAACTTATGAAGGAATCATCTGAACAGTTTCTATACGATCTGCTCCAAACTCCCTCTCCATCCGGCCACGAAATGGCTATTCAGCGTAAGTGGCTTCAGTACGTCTCTCCGTATGCGGATGAAGTTCACACAGACACGATAGGCAATGCCTGGGGCGTCATCAATCCGGAAGCCCCGTTTCACGTACTTTTAGCCGGTCACTGTGACGAAATCGGCTTTCTTGTAAAGTCTATCGACAGCAGCGGCTTCGTACGGGTGGAAAAGCTTGGCGGCATCAGCCAGGCACCTGCACTGGGAATGAAAGTGACCTTTCAGGGCAGGCAGGGACCTATCACCGGCGTTACGGGCGTCAATGCGGAACACAAGGGCGGTAGTAAAAAAGATTTCGCCTTTTCCGATCTATACATAGACTTTGGAGCTAATAGCAAAGAAGAAATGGAAAAATATCTTTCCGTCGGCGATGCAGGCGTTTATGAGCGCACGCCCGAAAAGTTGTTAAACAACCGTTTCAGCGGACGGGGGCTCGACAACCGGACAGGGGCCTTTATTACTGCAGAAGTTCTGCGCCGTCTGCACAACAAACGCCCGGCGGTGGGCGTCTATGGCGTGAGCACGGTCAACGAAGAAACAAACATGGGAGGGGCTCATTTTGCCGGCGCCGGTCTCCGTCCGGATTTAGCAATTGCCCTCGACGTTACATTTGCGTATGATTACCCCGGGTCCAATCCGAATCAGGAAACAGAAGTAGCACTAGGCGGCGGTCCTGTCCTTGCCAAAGGAGCTCCGATTCACCCGACCGCTAATGAAGGGCTGGAGCAGGCGGCCAAAAAAGCCGGTCTCTCCGTGCAATACGAGCTCACTCCGCGGGTGACCGGTACTGACGCCGACCGGCTTCGTCTCGCTGGCAACGGTATTCCAAGCGTCAATGTATCTCTTCCTCTCCGGTATATGCACGCCCCGGTGGAGACAGCCAGCATGGACGATATCGAAAATGTTATCGAGCTGCTGGTCGAATACATTTGTTCCCTGCAGGAAAATGAAGACCTGCGGCCTCTCCGTCCGTAATTTACTTTTGTGTATCTTTTATTTCACGCTCTCTTCTTTTTCCGGAAGAGAGCTTTTATCATTTGTACTTTTTTGATTCAAGGCTGTTCATTTGAAGCTAAAACCGCTACGATACAGTTATGAATATTTGTATCTACATCACTTAAAGGAGCTGCAGCCAATGGAAGAACGCTTAGCAGAATTCGGACAAATCATCGATCAAATTATTTCCCGGGTGCCGGGGACCTTCGGCGAAAATATCGCTGTATTTGTTCTCGCTATTTTATTGTATCTTTTACTGCGTCCTATCTTTTTTTTATGGAAACCGGCAGCGGCCCGGCTGTTAAAAATGCTGTGGTACGCAGCCCTCGGTTATGTTCTGCTGCAGGAGGCCGGATCCATTTTCTTCATTCTTGGCTTTGCAGCTGCTGTGGAGGCATACGACCAGTTTTTTCTCTTTTTTGAGGAACGAAAACGGCGGGCTTCCATCCCAAAGGCGGAAGCAAAAACACGGACGAACCGGAAAAGAAAAGGAAGCTCTTAGGATCAGCTGACATTTAAGGAGGTTTTACATAATGAATTTTGCCACTGTGGGAACAAACTGGATCACCGAAGCGTTCATTCAGGCTGGCAGTTCGCTTGAAGACTTTCAGCTGCAGGCGGTATATTCACGGAATATTGAACGTGCCCAAACGCTTGCGGATCAGTACGATGCGCCTTCGGCTTACGATGATTTAGAGCAGCTTTGCCGGGACACAAACGTTGAAGCGCTGTATATTGCAAGCCCTACGAGACATCACTTTTCCATAGCTATGGCCGGTATCCAGCACGGCAAGCACATCATCTGTGAAAAGCCGATGTGCTCTAATGCGGAAGAGGCAAAGCGGCTTCTTGCCGCTGCTTCAGAATACGGCGTCACCATTATGGAAGCGATCAAAAATATGTATTTCCCGGCCTGGGAGACTGTTTCGAACCACCTGGAAGAAATCGGAAAGCTCCGCCGGGCATCGATTTCCTATTGCCAGTATTCGAGCCGCTACGACGCCTACCGCGAGGGGACCGTGCTCAACGCTTTTAAGCCCGAGCTTTCCAACGGGGCCTCGATGGATATTGGCATCTACTGCCTCCACCCCGCCCTTGAACTCCTCGGCATGCCGCATACAGTACAGGCGCATGGCTATCTGCTTGAAACCGGAGCCGACGGCCAGGCCGCTGCTCTTTTAGGCTATCCCGAAGCCCAGGCTGTTGTCAGCTATTCAAAAATTTCTGCTTCCACCCAGCCAGTGGAGCTGCAGGGTGAAGACGGCACGATCACCATTGACCATATTAACCATATGCACCGGGTTACCCTTACAAAAAAAGATGAAACGACTGTCCTCTGGGAAAACAATCAGGAGGATTCCATGGCTCACGAAATACAGGCCTTTATTCAGCTGTGCGCCGGTGAAGATGTGCCGCACATTCCTATCGAACGCTCTATTCAAGTACTGCAGGTGCTTGATGAAATACGTGCACAGATCGGCGTCCGCTTTCCTGCAGATACCGAGGAGTAGCGGAAGGTGATGAATCTTTCCTTTTTTTCCTTAATAAATGAAGGGTTAAGTGCTGTATTTGCCGTAGACCTGACTCAGGAATATGTATTTTTCCTGTTCAGCTTTGCCTTTTTTCTTCTCTTCCGGCCGCTGTGCTTTTTATGGATGCCTCCGCTTCAGCACCTGCTTCGATGCTCGTGGTACGGAATTATTGCTGTAGCCTTTTTTCAGGAATGGGCCGGAGCGCTTATTATTATTTTTTTCGCTCTTGCTGCGGAGTGCTGGCATCTGCTGTTTGCTGCTATGGAAACAAAATCCGGGAAAAGTTCGTCTTAAAAACGGGCTTTTCTTTTTATATGCCCTATGTTAGAATCCTCTCTTGTGTGCAAAAAACAGACGTGTCCCATAATACATAAATCATTTAACAAGGAAGTAGATTCTACCATGAGTTCCACACAGGCAGTATCGTCCAAAAAACGGATCGGCCTGGCTATTCTGTTGGGCTCGCTGGCTGCATTCGGCGCTTTGACTATCGACATGTATTTACCCAGCTTCCCTTCTATAGCCCAGGACCTTGATACGAGTGCATCGCTTGTCCAGCTCAGTTTAACAGCCTGCCTGCTCGGCCTCGCCTTTGGCCAATTAATCGTCGGCCCTATGAGTGATGTGAATGGAAGAAAAAAACCGCTATCTATTTTCTTATTTATCTATATTGCCGCTTCTATTTTATGTATATTCGCCCCAACAATCTGGATCCTGATTGCCTGCCGTTTCCTGCAGGGGTTTTCAGCTTCGGCCGGCATCGTTATTTCCCGGGCAATTGTCCGGGACATGTATTCCGGGAAAGAACTGACAAAATTCTTTTCCCTGTTGATGCTTGTAAACGGCCTTGCTCCAATACTTGCTCCAGTGCTTGGCGGAGCCATTCTTAACTTCACGACATGGAACGGCGTCTTTGCCGTACTAAGCGCAATAGGAATTATTATCTTTATTATTGTTTTATCCCTGCTTCCGGAAACCCTCCCGGAAACGAACCGTTCCGACAGCGATATAAAAGAAACTGTACGCACCTTTGGCAGTTTATTAAAGGACCGTTTGTTTATGGGCTTCGCCCTTGCCCAGGGATTAAAAATGGCCGGCATCTTTGCTTATGTTTCCGGCACGCCGTTTGTCTATCAAGGCATTTACGGAGCTTCCCCGCAAACCTTCGGCTTTTTATTCGCGCTTAACGGTATTGGCATCATTATCGGATCGCAGACCACCGGCCGGCTCGCCGGCATTGTACCGGAACGAAAAATACTCACCTTCGGGCTCGGGCTGACCCTCATTTCGAGCTCCGTTCTATTAACAATGACCGTGATTCAGGCACCGCTTGCCGCTATCGTCATTCCAATGTTTTTCGTCGTTTCAAGCCTCGGGCTTGTAAATACAGCTTCTTTCTCTCTTGCGATGGAAGAACAGGGCCACCGGGCTGGCAGCGCTGCTGCGTTAATCGGGCTGCTTCCATTTTTATTCGGCGCGGCCTCTGCCCCGTTGGTTGGCATCGCCGGAGAGCATACAGCGGTACCGATGGGAATTGTGATTTTTGGAGCAGACGCTGCAGCAGTACTCAGCTACGTGTTACTAGCGCGTGCTTCGAAAACTCCTTCTGCCGAAAAAGAAAAAACCTCTCGGGACTCCTATTATAAAAATGCAAAACCAAAAACAAGCTCATAGCCTGAAATGCCCGGAGTGCTGAAGCCTCCGGGCATTTCAAATTTTTGTATAAAACCCTATATCAACGAAAACCCCGCAGCTGTAAGCCTGGCTGCAGGGTTTATTCATTAATCCTCGATTTTTTTCCATTCCTTTGCCGATTCTGCTGCTTTTTTTACTTCTTCAAGCGTTTTCCCCATCCCTGCTTCGACCGCAGCGATGTACGCTCCTTCCACAAGCGGGGCATCAGCTATTGTAATACGGCCTTCGAGCTCCGGCAGCATTTCAAGAGCCATTTCCGCATTCATTAATGCACTGCCAATGTCAAACAAAAGCAGCACGCCCTCTTCCGTCGTAACCGATTCCACAGCGCCGGTGATCCGGTCTACACTAGTGCCGATTTCTCCGTCTTCAGTTCCGCCTGCTGCAGCGATGGCAACATCCTCCTGCTTCGTCTGAGATACGAGATCCACGATGCCGTCGGCGAGCTCTTTGCTATGAGAAATAACGATGATGCTGACTTTAGCCATTAAGAGGCCCCCTCTTTGTACACTTCTGCCAACGCTTCAAAAACGAGCTGCGATGAAAAGGCTCCAGGGTCCATATGTCCCTTTGAACGCTCGCCTAAATAGGAAGCTCTTCCTTTTTTGGCAATTCGGTCGATGGTAGCTTCTGCTTCGCTTGCTGCCGTTTTGGCAGCCTTCTCTGCGTCTGCGCCGTGCTCTTTCATTTCATCCCGTACAGGAATCCATACGTCGAGCATTGTCTTGTCCCCGAGGGAAGCCTTGCCTCTCGTTTCGATACCGCCGACGGCGGCCTCGATGCCTTCGGTCAATGCTTCGCTGTCAAGCACGTCTTTACCCTTCCATACATTGGCGGCTTTAAGAAATGCCGTACCGTATAATGGCCCCGAAGCTCCTCCCACTTTCGAAATGAGTGTAGAAGCCACATCTTTATACATGGCGCCAATGTCATCGTAGGAAGCTTCTTCCACTTTGTTGGCTACTTCCTGAAAGCCGCGGGCCATATTATGCCCGTGATCTCCGTCTCCGATGGCCTGATCCAGCTCGGAAAGCCTGTCCTTATGCTCCTGCATTTTTGCATTGATTCGTAGTGCCCATTGCTTCATTACTGCTGCGCTTAGTTCCATGAAAGCTTCACTCCCTGCCGGATAGTAACAGTTGTTTCCGTTCTTCATCGAGGTTTAAAATCGTTACCGAGCATCCTGTCATTTCAAGCGACGTCATATATTCTCCTACAAAGGTTTTCTTTACGTGAATACCACGGTCCTTCAACAGCTGAATAGCCTTTCGTGCCACAATGTAAAGCTCCATTAAAGGGGTCGCTCCCTGGCCGTTGATCATTAACGCTACTTCGCTGCCATCATTTAGGTGCATATCATCGAGCACGTGCTGAACCAGTTCTTCCGTCACGGCGTCTGCCTGCATCAGCTCGCGCCGCTCTACGCCCTGCTCGCCGTGAATGCCGGTTCCAATTTCCATCTCGTTCTCATCGAGAGTGAAGCCGGGTTTGCCGGAGGCCGGAACGGTACACGGAGAAAGGGAGACTCCCATCGAACGCACGTTGTCAGCCACGCCCTGGGCAATTGCTTCCACCTCGTCCAGGCTTTTTCCCTCAGCCGCTGCTGCCCCTGCAATCATATGCACAAGGGTCGTTCCTGCTACACCGCGGCGGTCCTCCGGATTGGAAATCGCTACATCATCCCGTACAACGACCTGTTTAACTGTAATGTCTTCTGCTTCTGCGAGATCGGCAGCCATATCAAAGTTCATGACATCCCCGCTGTAGTTCTTGACGATCAAAAGAACCCCGGAGCCGCTGTCGACAGCTTTAATGGCTTCAAGCACCTGGTCGGGTGTCGGAGAGGTGAATACTTCCCCGCTCACTGCCGCATCGAGGAGCCCTTCCCCGACGTATCCGGCGTGAGCAGGCTCGTGTCCGCTGCCCCCGCCGCTGATCAGCGCCACCTTACCCTTGACCGGAGCGTCTGCCCGCACGATGACATTTGTGTTTTCAATCGCCCGTAGCTTATCAGGATGAGCGGCCACCAATCCTTCCACCATTTCAGAAACAATCTGATCCACACCATTAATGAGCTTCTTCATTTCTTTTCCTCCCTCAGTCTATAATCTTGCTTTTATATCTTGGATTTGAGCAATATGACGCTCTTCGTGGAGACCGATCATTTCGAGCCACTGATGAAGAGGCATAGGCCCAAAATTGGGATGCGAAATGGAACGTGCTGCTAATTCCTCACTGGTATGTTTTTCCTCCAGGTGACGGATATAGTCTCTTGTTTCCTTCAGTTCTTCAAGCAGGCCCTGCTTCCCATATTCCATGTCCTCCGGCTGGAGCTCCTGCGGGGCTTCTGCCGGGCGGCGCCGGTATTTCATCATTTGAATCGGCTTTTCTTCCGCCCTCGTGGTAGGTTCTGTTTCCAGGGCGCTTTTCATACTTCTTCCTACAAAGGCTTCAAACAACCGGAGGTGCTCGACCACCTGGGCCACGCTCCAATCAGTGGCGTCTGTTTTTATGTTCCAATCTGCTTCCGGCACTGGTTCGATTTCCTCCAGAAGCTGGCTGCGTACATTTTCAGTATATTCCATCTCAAAACCTCCATCTAACACAAGGATTCGATGTGTATGTTCGATAATCCTTCTTTCTTCCTTGCATACTGTTTGTTCCCTTTTTCAAGAAAAATAAATCCTAAACAAGGGTGCAATTTCACACATAAATCTCCTCATTTTCGGGCAAAGAGAACAAAGGCAAAAAGGAGAGAATGCTTATGAGTTTTAACTATGAAGAAGATTTTGACCGTGTTAATTTTCGTGAGAAGCCAGAAAAGTACCGGGTAGGACGCGGGGAACAGGGCGTTTTAATGGTGGAACCGTACAAAAGCGAAATTCTGCCGTACTGGAGGTTTAAGACCCCGGACATTGCCGAGGAATCTTCCCGGCAGATTTACGAATTGTTTTTGGAGTATAAAAAACAAAAGGATTTCGTCGGAATGGATATGGCAAGAAAATTTCTGCAGATGGGCTATACGCGCTCACGACGGTACGCCAACTATAAAGGAGGCAAAAAATACGACAAGAACGGTAACGTGAATGAACGTCAGATCAATGAAGAAAAAGCTGAATCCGCCCGGATTTTTGAGGAAAAATGGATTAAGGCACGGGAGGACGAAACCTATTTATCATGGAAAAAAGACCATCAGCAAAAATATGGATGACTTAAAAAGTTAAACAGCTTCTTTATTTCACCTTTGCGGCCACGCCCGCTATCCGCTCAGCTGCTTCTTTTAAGCGCTCTTCCTCTTCGAGCAGACCAATGCGGACGTACCCTTCTCCCATGCTGCCAAAGCCGTGGCCCGGCGCAACTACTACACCCGCTTCTTCGAGCAGTTCTTCGGTAAACGAAGCGGAGGTGTAGCCTCCTGGCACCTCCATCCATACAAAAAAAGAACCCCGTGGCGCCTGCACCGCTACGCCGTGATCATGAAGCGCCTGAATAAATACATTTCTCCTGCTTTCATAAACCTTCAGTATATCTTCAGCCATCTCTGCTCCGTGATCAAGCGCATACGCTGCTGTTTCCTGAACTGCGCCAAACAAACTTACATACAAATGATCCTGAATTTTATTGATCATCTCTATAACCGAAGCATTTCCCACCGCCACAGCTGCACGCCATCCGGCCATATTAAACGTTTTCGAAAGGGTGTACATTTCCACCCCCACTTCCTTGGCTCCGGGGGTCTGAAGAAAGCTGGGCGGTTTTTCGCTGTCGTAGCCGAGCGACCCATAGGCAAAATCGTGAACGACACAAATATGGTGCTGCACAGCAGTCCGGAGCGTTTCTTCAAAAAATTCCGCCGTAGCGGTACCGGCAGTCGGATTGTTAGGATAATTTAAAAACATCATTTTTGCCCGGTTCAGCACATCTGCTTCAATCTGCCGAAAATCAGGGCGAAAACTATTTTCTTTTTTTAGCGGCATAAAAGCCGTTTCTGCATTGGCAAGAGCTGTTCCCGAAAGATAATCAGGATAACCCGGATCCGGCAGTAAAGCAGTATCCCCCGGGTTAAGGAGACACTGACTGATCTCCACAAGCCCTGTTTTTGCACCGAATAAAACCGCCACTTCCGTTTTTGGATCCAGCGTCACACCGTATTCCCGCTGATAAAAATCAGCCGCGGACTGCTTCAAAAAATCATAGCCCCGAAATGGGGAATATTTATGATATTCCGGCTTTTCAGCGGCACTCCTCATTTTTTCCACGATAGGTGCCGGCGTCGGCTGATCAGGATTTCCCTGTCCCAGATTGATTAAATCCCTGCCTTCTTCTTTCAGTGCCTGGACTTTTCTTGAAAGCGAAGCAAAAAACTGTTCCGGCAGTCGGTCGATTTGTTCAGACGGTTCAAATCGCATAAAATTTCCTCCTGTACGCAGAGTCTCCCTCGTATATTTTACAATCGTAAAAACAAAGTACCCTCAGTGTAACGTTAAATAAATAAAAGCACATCCCTTCTATTTTTTGTTTAGTTCCAGAGGTTTACATTGTAATTATAAAATGAATACCATATAATAGTCATGCAAATGATTATTATTATCAACTAGGGGGGGGATATACATATTGGTTAAAAAGTGGATTTCTTTATTTGCAGTTGGATTCGCCTTTTTATTTGTGCTTGCCGCCTGCGGCAATGGTTCATCCGGAGGCTCCGGAGAAAATGAAGACAGCGGGGAAAATGCGGAAGCAGAAACAAGAACAGTCACTGATCCGACCGGCCGGGAAGTAGAGATTCCGGCAGATCCGCAGAACGTCGTAGCCCTGCAGAATGTGGCAGACATGCTGATTCTTGATGAACAGCCAATAGGCACTTCTGAATATTATCTCGATACGTACGGCGATCAGCTCGAAGGAGTGGAAAGCGTTGGCGGCGATACGCCAAACGTAGAACAGATCAACGAGCTTGACCCGGACATGATTCTTTTATCGGACTATCAGTCTGACTCTCTCGACCAGCTCGAACAAATTGCTCCGGTATATATGACTTCCTTTGATGATACACCGGAAGAGCAGCTTCAGAATACTGCTGATGCATTAAATGAAG
This sequence comes from Marinococcus tarijensis, assembly GCF_054971385.1. NCBI lineage: Bacteria > Bacillati > Bacillota > Bacilli > Caryophanales > Bacillaceae > Marinococcus > Marinococcus tarijensis. Next base: position 37,702 of record NZ_JBQOJA010000018.1, read on the forward strand.
AAGACGCAAGCGAAGAATGGCTGACCCAATATGAACAACAGGCCGAGGAAGCCAAACAGACACTTGCAGACAATGACGTGCCGGAGGATGCAACTGCAGCCGTCGTCCAATTTATCGGTAAGGAAGTATACGTGCACGACCAATCCGTCTTTGCCGGTTTGTATGAAGGCGCCGGGCTTGAACCAACAGCAGGTGTCGAAGAAAATACGGAAACGCAGGCTATCTCTCTTGAAACAGTGCCTGACTATGTGGAAGGCGCAGACTATCTGTTCGTCCTAACCGATCAGGGAGAGCCGACAGAACAGTCCGAGGAGCTTGTGGATGATCTGCTTGCTGATACCGAAGCCGTTCAAAACGACCAATTTTATTATGTAAATAATACAAAATGGAGTGACTTCACGCTGCTTGGCCGAGAATATCAGCTCAACGATTCAGTAGAAAAAATCACCGGCGAATAAAACAGAGGCCCGTTCTTTTAATAAGAACAGGGCCTTTTTTACTTATTTGTTAATTTCTAAAGTACCTTCATAAGCCGCTTCATATCTTTCTAAAATATCCTGATAAGAATACGGCTTCGGACTTCTTGCTAAAAGTCTTGTCTGCTTTTCTCCACTTTCTGCCAGCTTCACAAGGTCACCTTCTTTAATCCCGAATTTCTCCAATGTAGAAGGAATTCCTACATCTTCAACAATACTTTTCAACTCCCGCACACCCGCTATTGCGGCTTCCCTTTTTGATAATCCTTCAGTATTCGCCCCTATCCGCTCTGCTATTACTCCCATTTTTTCCATGCAGGAAGGCCAGATGTAATCAAAGATGTAGGGAAGAAGTACAGCATTCGATTCACCGTGAGGTATTTTAAATAACCCCCCTAATGGATAAGCTAAAGCATGTACACCAGCAACACCTGCGTTATAAAAGCTTAATCCTGCAGTCATACTTCCCCAGCTCATTTGTGCACGCGCCTCTTCATTACTGCCGTTCCATACAGCTGTACGAATGTTTTTCGCTATTCTTTCCATTGCATCCAAAGCGAGAGCATCTGTCAGCGGGGTGCTGTTAACAGAAATATATGCTTCCACCGCATGAGTAAGAGCGTCCACTCCTGTAGCAGCAGTAATCTTAGGCGGCACCGTCATCGTTAGATCCGGATCTACCACAGCAACATCTGCCAGTAAAAATTCATGGGTGATAACGTCTTTAGTACCTTCGAGCGAAAATACGCTTATATCTGTTACTTCTGCCCCCGTACCGGCAGTTGTTGGTATTAAAAGCTTTGGCAGCCCTCGGCTTGTAAGAGTTTTATCTCCTGAAAGGTTTAAATAATTCTCAATGGACCCTTCGTTACCATGCAGTACAGAAACTGCCTTTGCGATATCAAGGGAGCTTCCTCCTCCGATTCCGATAACAAAATCTGCATCAAATGATTTTAATGCCTGCAGGGCATTCTTTCCAATTTCTACAGGCGGCTCCGGCTTTAGATCGGAATATATTTCATATTTTACCCCGGCCTCTTTCAACTGGGCTTCTAAAGGAGCTGTAATGCCGCCCTCCACCACCCCCGGGTCGGCAAATACCATCACCCGCTCTGCCTGGTGGGACTTCAGTAAAGCTGGTATTTCATTTACTGCTCCTTTACCTGAAACAATTCTGATTGGTGAAACAAACGATTTATACATTTTTCCCACTCCTTGTATTTGGTTTTTGTTTTATATCTAAACCACGTTCCTTCGGGGATTCGGTAGTTGCTATAGTTACAATAAACATCGTGAGCATGCCGACAATAACTCCAATACCAGCAGCTCCAAATGGATTAGAGAAGTTAAGGCCAATTGGCAGATACACAAACCAGTATACAACTGTTGCTGCTATTAAAGATGAAATAGCCGCTGTTTTATTTGCGCGGTCCCATATACCGCCAACGACGATAGGTCCCGCCGTAGCTGCCATGATTCCGCCGATACCGATCCACATGAATACTGCGAGGAACTCCGGTGGAGACCAGGCGAAAAATATTGCTGCAATTATCACTAAAAATGTACTGTAGCGACTGATGATTAATTCATACCGTTCCGCTTTTGCTTTTGAAATATTAATTCTGGGTACAATCGTTTTACGATACAAGTCGTTAGCGAGCAGCTGGGTCAGTGATACTATCAGACCGTCCGAAGTCGACATTACAGCAGACAGCACAGCAATTGCCAGAAATGCTGCAATTATTGGCGGGAATATTTCACTGAAAAGCACCGGGATTATCTGGTCGGGACTAATACCTGCGTCTGCACCGACTACGGCCACCCCAAGCATGCCGCCCAACGCCATTAAAGGGAGGATTGTAGCAAAAATAGTACAATACATAATCAGCTTTCTAATATCTTTACTGCCTTTCACAGCCATAAATTTGTTACCAAGGTGCGGCTGCACGGAAAAAGGCAAGTGAGCTACAAATAGTAAGGCTACCAGCCAAAAGGCTCCGTACGTGTTATCACCGGGAAGAAACAATTGATTAAAGCCGCCCTGGGGATTTTCATTACTCACTGTGTTCAGCATATCAGTAAAGCCACCATTGACTCCTACGCTCGTCATAAAGCAAACAAATACTGTAATAGCTACTATCAGCATCAGGAATCCCTGTACGGCATCGGTAATAATATCTGAGTGGGAGCCTCCCATAAATACATACACAGCAAGTACTGCTGCTGTGATAATTAAACCAACCCCGTAATCAACACCCATCATAGTCTGAAACATTGTCGCAGCAGCAACAAATTGAGAAACGACGTAAAAAATAAGCAGAATGGAAATAATCGTCAGTGCTATTCTCAAAAAATCACTTTTATATCTTTCGCCAATAAATTCCGGAATCGTTCTTGTACCGAATTCATCGCCGTATTTCTTTATAACCTTAGCTACAAAAAGCATGCCAATGACAGTAGCTATAGGGTAAAGAAGCGGATACCAGAGACTCGGGGTTCCGATACTGTAAGCAAGTCCCGGCATCCCCATAAATGTGGAGCCGCTGGATATACCTGCTGCAATTACTAAGGCGATTACTAATGGACTATAGCTTGACCTTGCGGTAGCAAAATCCTCTGATGTTTTTGTTCTTTTCATTCCAACCCAGCCGAAATAAAGCATCATTAGAATAAATATGGCCATAAAAATCCAGGAATAGGTTACAATTTGTGTATTCATAGAATCCCCCTATTCTTTTTCTTTTAGAATATTTGTTTTCCAAAGTGTCAGTGCCATCCCGACCCAGGTGCCAACTATACAAATGGCCATAATTATCAGGAAGTTCATTTTATTCTCTCCTTTCTTGATAAAATTGCTGAATAATAGGGAATTTTTCTAATTTATCGTAAGATTCTGAACTTACTTCGTATAACATTACTTTGACCTTATCGCTGTTAAGTTTTTTTGCATTTTCAATTTGGTAAGGGGCATAAAAAACATACGTCTTCTCCCGCTTTACTACAGGCACTTTCCAGGAACGGCGTTGATATAAAAAGTATTTTCTTAACGTCTCTGCTCCCTGCTCCTGAAATTTTTGCTTTTCGATTTCATAAGGAATAACTTCTTCGTTTCGCACATCGATGGTTTCACAGACCGGCAGGCCATCTATAATTCCCTGCTGATTTGTTATTCCATCTCCCGCGGTAACAATTTTTTCTGTTCGTTCGCCGAAAAGGGTCTGAAACGTTACAATCCATTCGGCTGCGTACTTAGGATAATAACAAGTAAACAAATACTCTTTTTTCGTTCCTCTCATTGTCTGTATTTGCATACTACTCTCTCCTTAACGGTATTTTATACTTATCATTTTTAATTCCGTCATTTCTTCGACAGCATATTTTACCCCTTCCCTTCCGTAGCCGGAATCCTTCACTCCCCCGTAAGGCATATGGTCGAAACGGAGAGTGGGTACATCGTTAATGAGAACCTGTCCGGCTTCTATGCGGTGCGCCATATCAACAGCCTGTTTCAGATCATTTGTAAACACTCCCGCATTCAAGCCAAATCGGCTGTTATTCATTTGCTCCAGAGCTTCTTCAGAATTTTTTACTTTGTTGATGATCACCACCGGGCCAAAAGCTTCTTTGCAGGATATAGAGGATGCAGAAGAAACATTGAATAAAATCGTTGGCTCTAAGCCATTACCAATTTTTTCTCCTCCTGTCAGAACCTCTGCTCCCTCCGCTTCCGCTTCTTTTACCCATTCATACAGACGCTGCTGTGATTTTTTATTGATCAGGCTTGAGACCTCCGTACCTTCTTCCAAAGGGTCTCCGAATTGAAGCAGAGCAGTTTTTGCTGAGCACTCCTGTATAAACTCATCAAAAATTTCTTCATGCACATAAATACGCTGAGTGCTTAAACAAACCTGTCCATTATAAGCGAATGCTCCCTTTACTGATTTCTCAGCCACTTCACTGATTTCCCCACGGCATGATTGATCCACATACATCGGCGAGTTACTTCCTAATTCAAGAGTCATTTTTTTCAGGCCGGCTTCTGCTTTCAGCAGCTTTCCTATTTCCGGGCTGCCGGTAAAAGATATCTTTTTAATCCGTTCATCCTGAAGCATTACCTCTCCCAGCGTTTTTCCATCTCCGGGAACTACTGCTATTGCCCCTGAGGGAAGACCTGCTTCGCTTAATATTTCGGCCAAAAGCATGCTTGAAAAAGGAGTTTGCTCCGCTGGTTTAACTACGATCGTGTTTCCTGCCGCTATTGCCGGGCCCACCTTATGAGTAACAAGATTTAATGGAAAATTAAAAGGAGTAATTGCTCCGACCACTCCGATTGATTCATGGAGTGTATAGGCATCCCGCCCTTCACCACCTTCTGCAGCGTCTAACTGTAAGTATTCCCCGTTCATTCTCTTGGTCTCTTCGCCTGAAAATTGCAGAGTCTGCACGGTCCGCTGGACTTCTGTGCGGGCAGCAGTGACCGGTTTACACGCTTCCTGAGAAATAATCCGTGCAGCTTCTTCCTTTCTACCCTGCAGAATCGTTGCAGCACGGAATAAAATTCCGGCTTTTTCGATTGATGTTAACGCTTTCATTTTTTTGTAAGCTTCATCTGCTTTTTCTATTGCTTCATTCATCTCGGAGGGCATGCCGTCCGCTGCTTCTCCAATCAGATCTTCCGTGTGGGGATTAAAAACCGGATAGTAATTTGCAGCCGCCTTATCCTGTCCTAATAAAAATAAACCCTTTTTCATGCTTCATCCTCCTAACAATATTTGTGAATACGTATTCTCGGAAGCGAAATTAAACCGCTCAGTTTATACTGAGCCTGGTTTAAAAGGTCCCGTCGTCTTTCTTTGATACAGAGCAGGCTCCAGGGTAACCTGTATTGGGGACATATTTTCTTTTCCGGCTTCAATGGAATTAATAAGGTGTTCAATTCCAAGCCTTCCTAAATTTTTATTGGACTGGGCGCCGATAGTGGTTAATTCAAATCCGTGATGCCGGGCCATGCGTACATTGTCCACGCCGCAAATACTAATATCTTCAGGGATCCGGTAACCGAGCTCCATGAGTGTATCCATGGCAGTAATAGCTATAGCATCAGTAGCAGCAAACACTGCTGTAGGACGTTCTTTGCGCCCCATCATTTTAAAAATGGCATCTGCTATTGCTTCTTCACTGGTGTCCGTTTCGTTTAAAAAAACTTTACCAGTCTCCATGGTTTGTTCTGCTATTCCCTCTGTAAACCCTAAATACCTGCCGTAAAAAGTGGATGTATACATTGGCCCTCCAATGAAGCCTATATACTTGTGCCCGAGCTGATATAAATGATCCGCAGCCATCTTTCCAGCCTGATAATTATTTAATTCAACAAAATTCCCACCTTCGTTATGCTTACGGTTAAACATTACATAAGGTATTTGAGACGTCTGCAGTTCTTGAAGAATCGGATCATCCATGAAAACCGAAGATAAAATAATGCCGTCCACCTGCATGGAAAGAACCGTTTCATATACAGCCATATTGTCTCCATTGTTTTCAAAAAAGACGTTTGTGTTATACCCCTTCTCTTTCGCGTAGTTCACAATAGATGAAGTAGTTTCCACAAAAAAGGGGTTATGCAAAGGGCCCGATATAAGCGCTATTGTTTTGGAACGCTTACTGACTAAAGACCTGGCTATGGCGTTCGGCCTGTAGTTTAACTTTCTCATTGCTTCTGTTACTTTTGCTACGTTTTCCTTACTCACTTTGTTTGAATTATTCAGCACCCTGGACACTGTCGATTGGGATACTCCTGCTTCTCTGGCAACTTCTTTGGAAGAAATCATTTTTTAACTCCTGGTGAATACGTATTCATAAGCAACTTGTTTTTCATTATGAAACCGTATACATAAAAAGTCAAGGATAATTTTCTTCATTTCTATAAAAAACACAGCCATGCTTCCAGGCTGTGCTCTCCGCTTATTATTCCATGCCCTGCTGCCTGAACTCCATCTCATACATCCGGTTAAAACGGGCTTCTGTGCGGGCAAATACCGAGCCTTCCGGATAGATACCGTCCTCGCGGCGTACAGCTCCCGCCCGTTCACCGGTCAGGATTTCCATACCTTCAGAAATATGGCCGACTGCCCATACATGGAAGCTTCCTGCTTCCGCCGCTTCCACCACCTCTGGATCGAGCATCAAATTGCGGGCATTCTGCTTCGGGATAATTACACCCTGTCTGCCGGTCAGCCCTTTTTCCCGGCAAATATGATAAAAACCCTCGATCTTTTCATTCACACCGCCAATCGGCTGAATCTCTCCCCACTGATTGACCGATCCGGTTACTGCTATGCCCTGATAGATAGGCACTTCCGCCAAAGAGGAAAGCAGTACATACAGTTCTGTGCTTGAAGCGCTGTCGCCATCGATCAGATTATAGGTCTGTTCAAAAGTGATGCTCGCCGATAAAGGAATAGGACGATTTTTAGCAAACTGGCCGGAAAGAAACCCGGTCAAAATCATCATGCCCTTGTGATGAATCTGACCGCTGAGAGACGTTTCCCGCTCAATGTTCATCAACCCGCTTTTCCCAACGTACGTCTGAGCCGTAATTTTCGTTGGAATGCCAAACATGGAGTCTCTTGTGCCCATAACGGCCAATCCGTCAATCTGCCCGACCCTGTAGCCTTCTGTTTGAATCATAATCGTTTCATCGTGAATTTTCTCCCGGTATTGTTCAGGGATGTGACTTGAACGTCTGTATTTTTCCTCGAGTGCCCGGAAAATATGCTCTGCTCTGACGTAAGCTTTTCCCTCCTGCAGCGCGTAGTGGCTGGATTCTACGAGCAGCTTTGTAATATCCTGAAACCTCGTGGTCATTTTCTCCTGTTCATCTATTAACCGGGAGCTGTAGTCAATCACTCTGGCTACAGCTTCCCGGTGAAATGGCAGCAGGCCTTCTTCCTGAACATAATTTTTCACGAATCCCGCCATTTTCCAGCTGTTTTCATCATTTTTAGTCATGACGGTATCGAATTCTACTTTTACTTTAAACAGCTTATCAAACTCTTCATCAAGTCTCGACAGCAGGTCATAAACGTAATAGGAACCGATGATGATAACCTTTGTCCGAAAGGGAATGGGTTCCGGTTTAAGTGCACTGGTTGGCAGCAGCCCCCGCTCTTCATAGGAGTTTTCGATATGCACGTGCCCGGTCTGAAGCATCCGTTTTAATCCCGGCCAGGCACCTGGGTGCTGCAGCAAATCCGCGGCCTGAAGAATCAAATAGCCGCCGTTCGCCAGATGCACCGCTCCTGGTTTAATGAAAGTAAAATTCGTCACCAGGCTGCCAATCTGTCCCTGATATTCCACCTTGCCAAACAGATTGTGATACGTCGGATTGGATTCGTAAATTACTGGTGCCCCGTCTAAATGCTTATTGTTTACGAGCAGATTCACCACGTACCGCTGATACTGTTTTTCCTTCATGCCCTCAAGTGCCCCTGCTGAACCCTCCTGCCCCTGGCTTTCGGCAAAAAAGTAAAAATGCTCCACAACGTCCCGTTCGTATGCGGTTAAATACGCCTCAGCCTTCGGCAAATGCCCGTACTGTCTGCGGAGCGGCTCAAATAATTTTTGTACCGCGGCTGAAGCTGTGTCTGTCATAAATAACTGCACATCTTTGCGGAAGGTTTCCTCCATTTTGGCGATGCGCCGGAGAGCATCCTGCACTTTTTCTTCTACGAGTTTTTCGTTCGCCCTCAGCTGCTCCTTTTCTGCTTCAAGCAGGTGCTGGTACGTCTCCCGGTTCATTGGCTGACCGCGTTGAAGGGGAATTTTATTAATGCCATTCTGCATACGTTCGAGTTTAAAATGGTGCTGTACCGCGAACTGGTCGGTTTCTTTCCACAACTCGTCCATTTCTGTACGCAGTCGTTCAAACATTTCCCGTTTCTGTCTTTCATGACTGTCGCTTGAGAATGCTGTCTTTAGTTCCCTCTCGATGTTTATCAAAAGCTGTTCGATTCCGCGCCGGAAGCGCTGGCCTTCCCCGGCCGGAAACGAAAGCACTTCCGGACGGTCCGGATTATCAAAATTGTGCACGTAGCACCAATCATCCGGCTGCCTCTGTTTCCGGGCCAGGTTTTCCACGCTGTGCTGGGTATACGTCATTCTCCCCGTCCCCGTTGGACCAACTACAAACAAATTGTACCCCGCCTGGCTTACTGAAAGACCAAACTCCATGGCCCGCTCGGCCCTTTCCTGGCCAATCATTTCATACGGAAAGTCCCTCATGTCCTCTGTCGTTTCAAATGAAAAGACTTCAGCATTGAATTCCAGGCGGAGCTCTGCCGGAGACAGTTCATGCAGATCAAGCCTTTTTTCATAATCATGATGATTCATAAAACGCCCCTCCCTTCACCGTCATCCTATTCTTCTGCTACATTTTCGACGCTTTCGCTCAGACGAGAACTCCGTATCGATTAGTACTATCTATTCCCGTTCTCGTCACTCCTATGCTGTATTCTTTATATTTTCCTGAGAAAAAACAGGCAGCTTACGAATTAAAGCTCATAATCGCATCTACAATACTGTAAACGCCGAGAAATATGCAGACTAAAACAATAATTCCACCTACCAGATTCATCTTCCAATGATTCACGTAATGGCCAAGGCGGTTTTTGTTATTCATAATAACTAGAAGCATAATGGAGACAAAAGGCAGAATAAGACCGTTTAATGCCTGAGCAAAAAGTAAAACATCGAGCGGCTCGAAGCCAAGTCCGGAGGAAATAATTCCAATGGCCATCACAGACAAAAACACCAGTTTGAAGCGGATGTTCTTCATCCCGCGCTCCCACTTCAATACGCTGCTGACGGTAACTGCCGCCCCAAGCGGGGATGCAAGCGCGGAAGAAAAACCAGCGGCGAACAAGCCTATACTGATAAAAGCGGTAGCCCAGCTGCCAAGCAGCGGTTCAAGCTGTAAAGCAAGGTCTGCCACGGACTCCACTTCCAGTCCGCGGATCGTCGCCCCAGATGTGATTAAAATCGCGGCTGTAATTAAACCGCCCAAACCAATTGACAAAAACACATCCAGACGTGCTTCTTTTAAATGCCCCGGCTCACTCCAGCGTTCTTTTACATTTTCGGAATGAAGAAACAGATTATAAGGAACAACCGTGGTACCAACAATTGCAATCACGGTAATAATAGCTCCCGGCGGAATCGATGGAACAAAGGCACCCCGAAACAGATCTCCAGGATCAGGCTGTGCCGTGACCATGGTGGTTACAAACGTTATACTCATAACCGCAATTAGTACTATCATGACTCGTTCAATGAGCTTGTAGCTTCCACTCAGTCCGATCAACAAAATAACGATGCCTACGACAGGACCGATCGTATTTTCAGAAACGCCCGTCAGCGTCGTTAGTCCTAACGAAGTGCCAAGCAAGTCACCCGCGATGTAGGCAGCACAGCCGAATACAATAGCGATAATCATCAGCCACATGGATCCGTATTTCAGCAGCGGGTTGGTGAACTGGTCTCTTATTGCCGCTCCCAGGCCCTTTCCTGTAATAATCCCGAGCCGCGAGCACATCTCCTGAAGTATGATGGTTGTAATAATTGAAAAAACCACTGCCCAGAGCAGGGCGAAACCAAAAGAGGCTCCTGCACCTGTGGCCGTCGTTACTGTTCCCGGACCTATAAACGATGCTGCTACAATTACTCCCGGGCCCAGAACCCTTACTCTCTCTCTCAATGGCCTCTTTTCTGCTTTTTCCATTGTTCGACCCCCTTTTAAAATTTTAGCCATGTAAATAATCGCAATATTCATTTTATTAAAAATATTACAGAGGCTGAAAGTGATTCTTTTCTTTCCTGCCGCCATTCACATCTACATTAACGAGGAAGTAATCATTAATTATGTCCTATTTTAAAATTAACGTTATTAAAACGTAATCTGGCTGAAACCTCCCGTATTTTTCTGTTTGTTATACTTACTCGTGGTTCGATAAATTGATTTACACCACGAGGAGGAACCAGAATGTTTAAATCCAACAGACAAGCACCAAAATATATATTATCCTCTGCCGTCGTAACGGCTTTAGCTCTAACACCGGCTTTAAGCGGAAACGCCGATGCATTCGCTGATCCTGATTCAGACGAAAGCAGCAGTTCCAGCCAAAGCGACTCTTCCGATAAAGAAAACGAAACTGAATCTGCTGATGACAGCCTGCTTTATCTCGGCGATACCGGCAGCAGTGTAGAATCTCTTCAGTCGACTTTAAGCGATCTTGATTACTATAACTCCGAAGCTGATGGCACTTACGATGATGAAACTGTACAGGCTGTAGAAGCGTTTCAAACGGAAAACAACTTAAGCATAGATGGCATCGCAGGCCCTGAGACAATGGGAGCATTAGATGAAACAGACAGCTCCTCCGAGGCCGACAGCGAAACAGAAGAAAGCAGCAGCGAGAACAGCGAAGGTAATGATGAAAGCGAAGAAGTTGCTTCTGCATCATCTGAAGAATCTTCGGAGTCTTCCACTGAAAGCACATCAGCCAATACATCTGATTCCGGGCTTGTCGATTCCGCGGAAAGCGTACTGGGCACTCCTTATGAATGGGGCGGAACTACCGCAAGTGGTCTGGACAGCAGTGGTTTTATCAACTACGTTTTTGAAGAAAATGGTACAGACGTTTCAAGAACCCATGAAGGCATCTGGCAGAACAACGGTGAATTCGTAGAAGAGCCAAACGTGGGCGACGTTGTCTTTTATGAAGGTACGTATGATACAGAAGGCGCTTCACACAGCGGCATATATATTGGAGACGACCAAATGATTCATTCCGGTTCAGGTGGTGTGGAAACTGCGGATACCACCAGCGACTACTGGGAAGAACACTACATCGGTGCAAAATCGATCGATTAATACCCTCATATTTTAAGTAACCGCCTCTCTGCCTGTTTGCAGAGGGCGGTTTTTTCATTGAACTGCATATTGGCCTATTAGATGTTAGTAAAGGAAAACAAGCGCCCGGGAAATCAGAGCTGCAGTACATATTGCTCCCAAAAATGAATGCCAGTGGGCTTTCGATTCCGGTACGTTCTCCCGTTGCTCCATTCCCTGAATTAGTTGAACTAAAGCTAAAGGCATCCCGAGAAAAAGCAAGTGCCATATTAGAAAATCTCCGGAGCTGATGGTAAAAAATAATACAAACGCCGTTCCTGTCCACTCCAAAAGCTTCTCTGCTATGGTTACTGATTTACTTCTCCGGCGCTTCGGTTTGTTTTTATAGGACAATTTTGTTCTCCTCCGCAGCAGCCCATCGAGTATGAACCAAACAATCAATATAAGTACAAACGGAAACAGCAATTCTATAGTACTCTTATCATATGTGTACATAAAATAACCTTTCCAAGCCGATTAATAATTCAATACGACCGGCTGCCAGAAATAAACAAATGCCACGATGACGAAAATAGCTACAATGTTCATCCAAAATCCGGCTTTGACCATATCATCGATGGTTAAATAATCTGAGCTGAAAACCGCAGCGTTGGGCGGAGTCGATATCGGCAGCATGAAGGCACAGCTGGCAGTTAGAGCCACTATCCCCATGATGGCGTAAGGATCTACCCCAATTCCCATTGCGAGGCCGATGCTTATCGGCATCAGCATATTCGATACTGCCGTATTGGACATAATCTCTGTCATAAACAATACAATGGCAGCAAGTACTATTAAAATTAAGACAAAAGGAAGCACTTCAAGTCCCCCCAGGAGCTCCCCAAACCACCCTGTTAAATTCGAAGATTCAAACGCAGCGGCAAGAGACAAGCCGCCTCCGAAAAGCAGAAGCAGGCCCCACGGAAGCTCTTTCATATCCTGCCATACCATGAGCCCGCCTTTCTCCTGTTTGGCTGGGAGCAAAAACATCGAAGTAGCTCCAATAATTGAGATGGAAGTGTCGGAGAGACGATAGGCCTCCGGAATGAATCCGCTTGTAATCCAAAGGAAACCGACAATTGTAAAGATGGTCAGCACTGATTTTTCTTCAAAAGACATCGGTCCCAGATCTTTCAACTGGTTTCTTGCAAAATCGGTTGAAATATCCTTTTGCGCTGTCACGCGAAACTGAATTTTCGTTAAATAAAAATAAAGACCGGTCAATAGAATAACTGTTAAAGGAAAACCAAATAAAAACCATTCGGCAAAGGTAACTGTACGGTCCAGATTGGAAGAAGCTACGGCGGCAAAAGCAGCATTGGGCACTGACCCTATTAATGTGGCCAGCCCGCCGATAGAGGCTGCATAAGCCACTGACAGAAGCAGCCCCTTAGCAAAACGGTTCAAGGAGACTTCATCAAAGAAACCTTTATCCTTCACCTCTTTAATTAACGCCAGCGCAATCGGCAGCATCAATAACGCCGTGGCTGCATTTGAAATCCACATGGAAAGCAGGGCGGTCGCCAATATAACGCCCAGCACAATGCGCTGACTCCCGGTACCGACAAACGAAATAATTGTCATCGCAATCCGTTTATGTAAGTTCCATTTTTCAATCGCAAGAGCAATCGTGAACCCCCCCATATACATAAAGACAATGGGATCGGCATAAGCCATTGTTGCCGTTTCTTCATCTGCCCCTCCTGTAATGGGCAATAGAAAGATAGGAAGCAGCGACGTAGCTGGTATGGGCAGGGCTTCCGTAATCCACCAGGAAGCTACCCAGGCCGTAACGGCAAGTACTGCTCTCGGTTCGCTTTCAAGACCCGTAAGCGAGGGGACGAAAAATAATAAAGCAAATAAGGCCGGTCCCAGCATCAGTCCGATTTTTTTTCTTCTTGGCATAGTGGCGCTCCTTTCAAATAAGTATGTAAGCAGCGTTAAAATTCGATCGGAATATTCTGTTTTTTACCGCCTCATAATGTCTATTATATAGATAAAAGCTATTTGTTTGGATAAATATTATAAAAAAGAAAAAAACAGGAAAAAAGGTGGATGCTCTATGGCACCCACCTCCCAAACGTTTTTATTTGACCTGTACATAGCTTGGATGAGCAGTGATATACAAGCCTGATTTTAACCGGAACATTTCAGTACTGCTTCCGTTCACATTCACTTTTTCCATAATGGTGAATGCTTCTCCCTGACTGACCGTTCCCGCTACGGCATCAGCATCAAAAGAAGGACGGGAGCGTACATTCAGCACCTCAGCAAGGACTACCGCGAGTTTCCCTTTAATTGCAGAGTTTTCGAGAGCTTCCCACGTGTTCGGACCGACGATGCCGTCCACTGTTAAGCGTTGCGACTTCTGGAAGGAACGGACCGCATTTTCCGTTTCATCCCCAAAATCTCCATCTGTACCGTACAGCGGCAGTTGTTCTCCCGCATCCAGCAGCAGCTGCTGCATCCGGGCCACTGCCGGACCGTTGTCACCGGGACGAAGCGTTGGAGTTAAGTCTTCCCCTACTGGATGGCCCTCACGTACCGCCTCCCTTACACTATCCATATCAATGCCCGGGCACGTGTTTGAGGAGTGGCCGGGATATTCCCGGTGTCCTTTCACATTACTGATGGAAACACCGACTCCTTCTGTCCCCCGAAGTGCTGCCTGAAGATCAAAAAACGAACGTTCCTGTGCTTCGGTAAACGAACCGCTTCCCACCAGGCAGATACCTATTAACGGCGTATTGTTGTTACCCACATGATATGAGATCCGATCGATTCCATTGGCCCATTGAATTGTCCCGTCTCTGGTAATTATAAAATGGTAACCAACGCTTGGCCAGCCGAGGGAATCCACATGATAATTGGCAAAGGAAAAAGCATCTCCACTCGTTGTTGCCGAATGGTGTCTTGCGATTCCTGTAATCTTTGATAGCGACCGCTTCTGGTAGGAACCATTTCTTTTCACGCTTCCCCTGACGTCGACGAGCTGAGGCAGTTGTTGAAACATTAAAACATCCCCTTTTTCATATAGTCAGCCGGTATATTGCGGCTTCTATACATAAAAGGGGATGCCAGGCTGTATTTTACAACCACTTTACTGAAATTTTTTTGTATAGCTTTGAGCCCATTTTTCCATCGCTTCTAAAATCGGGAGAAGACCCGTCCCGGCTTCCGTAAGCTGGTACTCTACCCGCACCGGCACCTCTGGATAAATGGCACGTGTCAAAATACCCGCATTTTCAAGCTCACGCAGCTGATTCGTCAATATTTTCGGGGTAACTTCAGGGAGGTTTTTCTGAAAAAAACCGTATCTTCGGGGAGTACCGTCGGAGAGTATCCGGACAATATCTGCTTTCCATTTACCACTTATTACAGCCAGCGTCACTTCCATCTCGCAATGTGCCTGGAATGGATCCATCATATGAAAGCGCTCCCTTTTTTATACATACTATCATAGTGGAAAGCAACAAACAAGAAAGTGCCTACTTTTTTGAAAACGTTTTATCAAACACACTGGGGAAAGGGCGTAAGCGCTCCTACTTCACTACTATGAGGAGGAATCAAAGGATGAGCAACAAAGCAGTGGTTTATCAAGGTGCTGGTAACGTTGAAATTCAAGACATTGGCTATCCTGATTTAGTACTTCACGAAGGCCCCGGAGTCCCGCCGTCCAACGCAGGACGGAAATGTGAACACGGTGTTATTCTTAAGATTGTGACGACAAATATTTGCGGAAGCGACCAGCATATGGTGCGCGGCCGTACAACTGCACCTAAAGGACTGGCTCTTGGACATGAGATTACAGGGGAAGTAGTGGAAGTAGGACGCGACGTAGAATTTATTAAAAAAGGCGATCTTGTCTCTGTACCATTTAACGTAGCGTGCGGCAGATGTAAATTGTGTAAGGAACAGAAAACTCATATATGCTTGAACGTAAACCCTGAGCGACCGGGCGGCGCTTATGGTTATGTAGACATGGGCGGCTGGGTAGGCGGTCAGTCTGAATATGTTATGGTCCCTTATGCAGACTTTCAGCTGCTTGCCTTCCCGGATAAAGAGCAGGCGATGGAAAAAATCATGGACCTGACCATGCTCTCGGACATTTTCCCAACCGGTTTCCACGGGGCCGCTTCTGCAGCTGTACGTCCCGGCTCTACTGTATACGTAGCCGGTGCAGGCCCTGTAGGTCTTGCAGCCGCTCACTCCGCACAGCTTCTCGGCGCCTCCGTTGTTATTGTGGGTGACCTTAATGAACAACGCCTGAAGCAGGCAGAAAGCTTCGGCTGCGAAACTGTAAACTTAACAAAGCACGATAGTCTAGGTGAACAGATTGAGCAGATTCTCGGTATACCAGAAGTAGACTGCGCCGTTGACGCCGTCGGTTTTGAAGCCTCCGGTCACGGGCCCGACGCGAAGGAAGCGCCTGCTACCGTACTGAACTCGATCATGACAGTCACAGAAGCCGGCGGACAGCTTGGTATCCCGGGCCTGTATGTTACAGAGGATCCGGGTGCTTCTGACAGCGACGCCCAGCAGGGGTCCCTGAAAATCCGTATCGGCTTAGGCTGGGCAAAGGCCCACACGTTCGTTACCGGCCAGACACCGGTCATGAAATATCACCGTAATCTGTTAAAATTGATTCTAAGCGATAAAGCGCAGATTGCAAAAGCAGTAAATGCCACGCTGATCTCGCTGGATGACGCACCTAAAGGCTATCAGGACTTTGACAAAGGGGCGGCGAAGAAATTCGTTATTGATCCTCACGGCTCTGTCCGCTCTTAAGCAAATAAAAACGAGCAGATACTTTCTGCTCGTTTTTTTTATGACATACGGTCCCACGATTCAATCCCTATAGTACCGGTCAGTTTATAAAATTCTTTCCAAAGCTGGACGTGCTTTGGCCCCCAGGCTTCCTCCGCATGCACATGAGGCACGTAATCCAGAGTAATACCTGTATTTGCCATCACATCATCAAATTGAATTTTGGTCCGTTTCATATGGTAATCACTCGTTACTACCAGGGCAGAATCAAAATTCCGATTCTGCATAAGCTCTTTCGAATAAACAGCATTTTCGTGAGTGCTGACTGCCTGATTTTCCATAATAATCGCTTCTTCAGGTATTCCTGCCCGCACAGCCAGGTTTTCATTAAAGCTGCCATCTTCTCCATTGGTTAAGATCACTTTATCCGCATAGCCTTTTTCTATTAAATCGGCTACTGTATATAAACGTTCAAAATCACCGCTGAGAGCAATGATAACGTCTGCGTTTTTCGGTTCATCCTGGTGAGTCAATAGGGATGCTACGGTTTTTTGCGGAAGTGCAAAAAATGATGCATTGATTAGCAAAGCTGCCCCTATAACAAAAAGCAGACTGTAAAAGATCGTTTTCATGCCTTGTTCCTCCGCCTCTAATGAAAGCTACGGATATATTGTATCAGAAAGATCACTCTTCTTAACAGCTATTTCTGGACGGTGGACCTATCAGTTCAAAGAATTAGTTAAGCAAAACCACTCTTTTTCCAGTTTCTCTACACAAAAAACCTGCTGGCGCAGCAGGTTTTTTTCGTCGTTGGTCTTTTAGAGTTTTTTACGAAGAACGCAGGGCTTCAAAAGCATTAATACGCGATTCTACCGTCGCGTAAATATTTCCAGCTTCTAAAGGAGAGACATCGAATTTTTTACTGGCCAGAATTTCTACATGTTCGTCATTCTTAGCTTCATCGAACCGCTCACCCCGCTCTGCCAATGCTTCATACTCATCTCGCATGTAGCGGAATATCGAACTCTGCTGTTCCGGGAGCGAATTTAAAAATTCTTCTACGTCTGCATTTCTTTCAACCATTCTATTGGCCTCCTTGATAGCTGATGCCACCCGTTACTGCTAATAGGTTCTTCACCTGGTTCACCCAAGCATAACGAATGGTTCATTGTTATATAACTGGTTGATGGGTTTAGTATAACAAATATTACAGACTATTGGGAACAAAAAGCTTATACTTTATACATTATTACGTATTTTGCCACCGAGCAACTTTTTTTCCCTTTAGTTATTTTTATACCTTTGTAGAAAAACGTTGCTGTAGACTCAATGGCAGCTTTCCTGCTACTCTATAGATCGATCAATTGCGCAAGGAGACCGGCCATATGAATGATGAACGTATTCGTAACTTAAAACGAGGAGAGCGGGGAGCTATCATCAGCATCTTCGCTTATTTATTTCTCTCTGCTTTAAAGCTCACTGTCGGCCAGCTGGCTAATTCTGCGGCTCTACGTGCCGATGGTTTAAATAATTTAACAGACACAATCGCTTCGATCGCTGTTTTGTTCGGCCTCCGCTATTCCCAGAAGCCGCCGGACGCCGACCATCCTTACGGCCACTGGAAGGCAGAAATGGTGGCTTCTTTGTTTACCTCTTTTATTATGCTTGCTGTCGGTCTTCAGGTATTTGTGAGCGCGGTACAGTCTATTCTGGCCGGACCGTCCGAGCCGCCCGGCTTAATTTCTGCATTTGTCGGCGCTTTTGCCGCCGTCTGTATGTTCGGTGTGTACACCTATAACAAAAATTTATCCAGGAAAATCAACAGTCCCTCTATTATGGCAGCAGCTAAGGATAATTGGAGCGATGCCATGGTGAGTATCGGCACAGTTATTGGCATTATTGGTGCTCAGTTTCAGCTGTACTGGCTCGATCCACTGACAGCTGCTCTTGTGGGCTTATTAATTATTAAAACAGGCTGGGATGTTTTCCGTGGCGCAGCCCTTCAGCTCACCGACGGATTCGATGAAAATAAAATTGAAGATTACCGGGAAACAATTTCCAAACTGTACGACGTGCAGAAAGTCCGGAATATTAAAGCAAGAAATTACGGGAACAACACCGTGGTGGACATTACCATTCTTGTGGATCCTTCACTTGATATCCAGGAAGCACACAATACAGCTACAAAAGTCGAATACGCTCTAATCGAGCAGCACGGTGTACATGACGTCCACGTGCACGTAGAACCGGAAAACGCCGAGCACTGAACCCTGCTCCTTTCAAGAGATCCGGCCCATCTCAATTTCTGGTTCTATTATTGATGAAAATGGGTATAGTTAAAAGCACTTGGCTGACATCGTTCAATTTCAAAGCCAAGGAGCCGAAATAAGAAATGGTTCTGAACTTTTATAAGCTGATATTCTATGATCGTTTTGAAACCATTAAGTAACAGGTGGTGATCAACAACAATGATAAATACACGATTCTCTGTCGCTGTTCATATTCTTTCGCTGCTTGCAAGTGAGCCGGAGCGAAGACTCAGCTCCAGTTACATGGCAGCGAGTGTCAATACAAACCCCGTCGTTATCCGCAGGATTTCAGGTATGCTAAAGCAGGCAGGCCTGCTGCAGACGAAGGCCGGCATCTCAGGTGCTTTAATCACCAAAGCGCCGGAGGATATTACGCTCCTTGATATTTACCGGGCGGTTCAGCAGGATGACCTGCTGTTTTCCACCCACAGCAGCCCAAACCCTGACTGTCCTGTCGGCCGAAATATTCAAAGCACCCTCGACGAATCCTTTAAGCGGGCACAGAATGCCATGGAAGCCGAGCTGGAGAAGCAGAGCCTGGCAGACGTAACGGCCCATCTCTTTGTATAAAGCTTTTCTACTCATCTATGCAGCTGTAAAAATTATAAACAAAGGTGTGATTAAGGTATGAAAGCAGGCATTATCGGCGCTTCCGGAAAAGCGGGCAGCCGCATTTTAAAAGAAGCAGAAGCCCGGGGCATAGAGGCGACAGCCATCGTCCGGGACGCTTCGAAGCTTCCTGACAGCAGCATGCCTATAAAAGAAAAAGACCTTTTTTCTTTAACTGCTTCAGACGTATCGGACTTTGATGTGGTGGTGAATGCGTTTGGAGCCGGACTGGGAGAAGAAGAAGCACATGTAGAAGCCGGGCAGCACCTCATTTCTATTATTCAGGAAGCTGCAGCTCCCCGCCTCATCGTTGTGGGCGGCGCCGGCAGCCTGTTTACCGATAACAAAAAAACGACCCGGGTCGTGGAAACGCCGGAATTTCCCGAGGCGGTAAAGCCCACCGCTAACGGGCAGAGCCGGAATTTACAGGACCTTCAGCAGACCACCGGCATACGGTGGACATTTATCAGTCCGGCTGTAAATTTTGACGCAGAGGGCAGGCGCACCGGATCCTACTACACCTCCCAGGACGTACTGCCGCTTAACAGCAATGAGGAAAGCTATATCAGCTATGCGGACTACGCTGTGGCAGTGGTCGATGAAATGGAAACAGCGGCTCATGAAAACCAGCGCTTCGCTGTCGTTGGCGACCGCGCATAAAACCCAAATCCGCCTTTTTTGGCGGATTTTTATATTACAGGCGGAGAAAAACAATCCCTATAAGAACCACTGCAAGAATTATCGCCTGATACCTGGTAATACGCTCCTGCAGATAAAGCATGGAAAGCACCGCTACCAAAAGCGCGTGAGCTGCAAACAGAGGAGAAACAATACTCGCCGGCCCTTCCCGGAGAGCGGCAGCGTACAGCTGCATCCCTCCAAACGAAAAAATTCCCGTAACCAGCCCCCACCTGAAGGCCTTTTTCGTATGTATATGAGCGTCGGCACGACCCTGCTGCTTCTTTTCCCGGCGCCATCCGTATAACGAATAAAGCATGCCAAACAGATAGCCTGTAAATAATACCGGCGTATTCTCAAGCCCGGCTTCTTCTGTTATTTTCAGCCCTCCATTCCGAAAAAACATAAATAATGTGGCTGTTAAAATAAAGCCATACCATATGCCGCTTTTTATCGAGAAGTCCTCCTTCGGATCCAGCGGCAGTACAGCAATAGCTGCCATAATTAAACCAATGCCCGCATATTGCAGGGCTCCAATCTGCTCCCCGTATACAAAGACGCCCAGCAGCACAATCAGCAGAATGTTTGTATTTACCAGCGGAGACGAAAGACTCGCCGGCCCAACGTTTAAAGCTTTCATGTATAGAAGGTTTCCGAAAGTGGAGCCCCCTCCCACCATTACCCCGCCAAAAAGCACTGCGAGGTTCAAATGCATGGAGCCATCCATTAGAGCATATCCCAGAAAACCGAAGCTCCCGCTAGCGTAGAGCCCCGTCAAAAACGGCGCTAACGGCAGCTGCCAAAAAGAATTAACCTTCATAAAAAAAGAAGAAAACCCAAATATCAAGGCGCTCAGCAGCGCTAAAACAAACCACATGGTCCGCACTCCCACTTGTTCTTATGTACTAAGAAGCCGCACAGGCAGCTTCTTTTTATAATAGATAAAACACATGACCGTACTTATCCACTCTGGAATTCGTACCATCAAAATAGACAGTCCCCTCCTTCGGTTCAAAAGGGTCCTTTGTCTCAAAATTCACTTTAAAATATGGAGAGCCGTCTATTGGTTCATAATGCTCACACGTATACGTCAGCGTAATTTCATCATTCACCTGAATACGGTCACTACCGGCGATCCCGGAATCAAAAACTACTTTTAGTGTCATATCTTGCTCTCCCTCCTATTTAGCCTCCTCGGCTATTCTCTTTACGCTTCTTCAAATATATTCCCTGCTCTTCCTTTCTTTATACATAATGATTGCGAAAAGAGAGAAATTGTATTATTTTTAAGCGGAGAAAGGGGAATTCCTATGAGCATCCGTCAGGCTGAAGAAGCCGATATTCATGCAATTACCGAAATATATAATGACGCCATCATAAACACGACCGCTGTTTACGATTACCATCCCTATTCGGCAGAAAACCGGCTGGAATGGCTGCGCACAAAAAAGCAAAACGGACTTCCTGTTTTTGTTTATGAGCAGAATGGAAAGGTCCAGGGGTATGCTGCTTACGGTCCATTCCGTCCCTGGGCAGCCTTCAAATACTCCATTGAGCATTCAGTATATGTTCACCCCGGTGCCCGGGGATCCGGGATCGGCCGTGCCCTGCTCCGTGCCTTAATCGATCAAGCGGAACTGGAAGGCTTCGCCACTATGATTGCCGGCATAGACTCTTCCAATCCGGGAAGCATCTATCTGCACGAAACGGAGGATTTTGAATACGTGGGCACGGTAAAAAAAGCCGGATACAAGTTTGAACGATGGCTTGATCTCGTTTTTTACCAACGCGCCCTTTCCGGCCCAGAGACGCCCGCAGAACTCTAACAGCTGCCTCTCCCTCTCCGGGAGAAGCAGCTTTTTACGGCCTTTTTTTCGTTTGCTTTGCAGGAAATCGTTTTGGCTTTCCCTGGGTGGTAAGCAGCACACCGGCTATTACAATCAGTGCCCCGATCACCTTGGCCGGTGTTAATGTTTCCCCAAGCCAGAGCACCGCCCCCGCCATCGTAACCACGGGAAGAAAATTCAGGAAAACCGAAGCTTTTGAGGCTCCAAGCTGGTCCACCGCCCGGTTATAAAACATTAGAGCGATGAACCCTGGAAAAAGCCCCAGATAAGCAAGGCTCGGCAGCTGTTCGCTTAAGGTGAAGGAAGGCACGCCAAGAAAGAGCCACTCCGCCGTAATAAAAGGAAGTAAAATTATAATGGAAGCTCCTGTCATTACAAGCAGGACACCGTACGGGGGAAACAGATGCATATAACGTTTGACAGCGATGGAATAAATGGACCAGCAGGCTACCGCCCCTACCATAATACCGTCGCCGGCATTCCAGTTCATTTCTGCTACGGCAAACAGTCTCCCATTCATTACTACCCACAGCGCCCCTACAATGGAGAGTATGACACCGATCCATTGAATATAGCGCAGCCTCTCTTTTAAAATGTATGTACTTAATAAAACGGTTACTGCCGGAATTACTGTTTCCAGTACAGAAACATTAGTGGAGGAAGTAAATTGGAGGGCTCCATAAATAAATGTATTAAAAAACGTGACTCCTGTAGCTGTTAAAACAATAAGAGGCAGCCTATGCTTCCAAAATAAATTCCTTGCCCTCCAGGCACTTTTCCACCCCAGAGGTATGATGCACAAAAAAGCAATAATCAGCCTGAAAAAAGCTATCGTAAAAGGAGGGAGGTCGTTGATAGCCTTTCCTACTAAAATATTTCCAGAATAAAAAAACACTACCATAATAAGCATAATATACGCAGCCATACTGACCGTCCACCTCTTTCCCCTATAATATCACGGTCATTTCCCGGGAAATTTTGAGATTACCCTGCATTTTCCCGCAACTTTCAACAATTTTTTCTTCTTTTACAAGTTTTCATAATAATTATACATTTTTATAGACTATTAAAGCATACAGGAGTAACGGCGTGTGTTACAATGCCCGGAGAGCATACAATGGAGAGGAGAAATCAGAGTGAGCAAAAAATGGATTCTGAGTACAGGCCTCGCCCTGTCGGTAGCAATTGTTGGTGCCTGCAGTAACGGCGACGGCGGGGAGAATTCCTCTGATAACAATAACGGAAACGAAGAACAGCAGTCAGAGGAAAACTCCAATAACAACGAAGAAAATAATCAGCAGGAAGAATCAGATGAAGGATCCTCTGAAGAACAGGCATCCGGTGAAGAACAGGCAGAAGATTTACCTGAACCGGATTTAAGCGATGTACCTGACACAGTCGCTACCGTGAATGGAGAAGAAATTACCAAAGAGGAATTTGAACCAATTTTCACTACTAACTATGAGCAGTATGCTCCTCAAGCTGCCTCCTCCGGCGACCAAAGTAATGAAGAAGTCCAATCGACTCTAAAAGAACAAACAGCTGAATCCCTTATCAATCAGGAGCTTTTAGTACAGGAAGCTAAAGCAGGAGATTATGAGGTAAAGGAAGAAGATGTAGATGAGCAGGTAAGCTCTCTTAAAGAGCAGTTTGAATCTGATGAAGAATACCAGAAGGCTCTTGAAGAGCAGGGTTACACAGAAGAAGAGCTGCGCGAGGAAGCACGAACCTCCCTGCAGATACAGGCGCTCCTGGACGAAGAGCTTGAAGATGTTGAAGTTACTGATAAAGAAGTAGAAGAGATGTACAATCAAATGACTCAAGGCCAGGGTGAAGATGCCGGTTCTCTTGAAGACCTGCGCCCACAGATCGAACAGCAGCTTGAATCCCAGAAACAGCAGCAGCAACAGCAGGAATACACTGATCAGCTGCGTGAAGATGCAGAGATCGAAAATAATGTAGCTTCTGACTCACAACAAAACAGCGATTCTGAAGAATAACTGACTTAAAGTCCCGGCCGATTAACCGGGGCTTTTTATATTAACAAAACAGCGCGGCCTCTTATGCAGAGGCTGCGCTGTTTTTTGAGGCTCTATAATATTTGTTGGGGTACAGACACAAAAAAACACGCAGACTCCCATATCCGTTATACTTGCGTCGACAA
>NZ_JBQOJA010000019.1:0-57656 GCF_054971385.1 Marinococcus tarijensis
GGCATCAGTGATGCCCTAAATGTGTTTCTTTTCTTTGGGGCTCTGGCTTGTCTTTCCTTTTCAAAGAACGATCTGCCGCTCAAAGCGACAATTAATATCATACCAAGTAGGTAAGTGAAAATCAACAACTTTTTAAGAAATTTATTATTTCCGTTTGCTGTTTTTTCGCTTCTCTCGGAAGCGCATGTACAAATATATCACCGTGGCTCTAAGTGGTCAACAATTTTTTATAATTTCTTTTAAAAAATGCAGAAATAAATTAACGTATAATTAGCTATTGCTTCCATAAGACCTTTTATAGGCCTTTCCTTTGCATTCTGATTACTAACTGCTGCTGATTTTATGCTATTCTAGTGGTATGTAATGGAAGAAAGGAGAGAATTGAACGTTGGCCGATATCCATTGGAATGATAAAGAATTATTGATTTTTGATCTGGATGGCACTCTATATGAGGATACTGAGCACTTTGATTATTATGCTGAACGGCTGGCTGCTTTTATTGAAAACAAAGACCGGCCTGCGTTTTTCTCCGAGTACGAAGCTGTTCAAAACGGTGAACGTGATCTGCAGATAGGTACAGCATATGATGCAGAAAACGACCGGATTCTCTATCTCGACCCGGTCACCACCCAACCAGTAAGAGTCGTCAATTGGAGCGGGAGAGAAATAAAACCTTCTGTTTGGGCGGAAGAGTATAAAAACCTTTCTTTTGACTTTAACAAAAAAATAGCTATCGGGGACGGGTGGTGGACGCCGCATGCCACTGCCAGACATTTTGGAGTTTCGAAAGAAGAAGCCTACGCCGCTTATGTGGAAACAAAAACATATATGTCGTCTGAAGCCTTCCAGCTTTCCCAGACCCCTTCGCTTCGGTCCGGCCTGCAATGGCTTCAATCTAATGGAAAGCAGATGGTGTTAGTCACCAACAGCGACGAAGAAGATGCAGAGTCCATTTTACAGCAATTAAACCTTCACGATCTGCTTCCTCCCTACACCAGAATTACTTCCGCCAACAAACCGGCAGAAACGAAAGCTCATTACGAACAATTATTGGAGGAGTACCGGGTGAACCCCCAGGAAACGATGGTCATCGGGGATAACTTAATGAATGATGTGATGCCAGGCGTTCTTCTCGGGATTGAAGGTATTCACATAGGCCCCTTAACTGATTCTCCTTCTAAATATATTTATACCGTTCCCTCTCTCCAACAGCCGATGGAAGAGCTCATTCAATATAATAAATAGAAAGAAGCCGCCTGCAGATATCTGCGGGCGGCTTCTGTTTATTGACTGCTATTCAACAGGCACTTTATTCATAATAGTGGACGCCAATTCATCATAAAGCTCACCGATTGGATGTTCCGGCTGATAAACAGACGGAGCAAATACGCTGTCGTCTTCAAGTGGCTGTCCCAATGGAATGCGGCTGAGAATTCCAACCTTTAACTCATCAGACAGACGGTCTGCCCCGCCCTCGCCAAAGACATATTCCTTCTCACCGCTTCGGCTTTCATAATAAGCCATGTTTTCAATGATTCCCAATACACGGTGGTTGGTTTTGATCGCCATTGCTCCGGCACGGGCTGCTACGAATGCTGCCGTCGGGTGCGGCGTAGTAACAATGATTTCCTGACTTTCAGGCAGGGTAGTGTGAACATCGAGTGCCACATCCCCTGTGCCTGGCGGAAGATCCAGCAGCAGGTAATCAAGGTCGCCCCACTCCACTTCGTTAAAGAAGTTGTTCAGCATTTTTCCGAGCATCGGGCCTCTCCATACTACCGGAGCGTTATCCTCCACAAAGAATCCCATCGAAATGACTTTAACGCCGAAACGCTCTACCGGATAGATTCGTTCATCCTGTACCTTCGGCCGTTCTTCAATGCCCATCATGTCCGGTACGCTGAAGCCGTAAATGTCTGCGTCGATAATACCTACTTTTTTTCCAGCACGGGCCAGCGCCACAGCTGTATTTACTGTAACCGTGGATTTACCTACTCCGCCTTTACCGCTTGCAATGGTAATAAACTGAGTTTTGTTATCCTCGGATAAAATTTTCGGCCCTTCTTCCCCTTTTAACCCTCCGGCTTTTTCTACTTCTTCGGGTTCAAGAGTCTCGAAGCGGAGTCCTACTGAGTCAGCCCCGGCCTCTTTGATCGTATCCACTACCTGCTGCTGCATCTGCATCTGTTCGGGAGTACCAGTCTTTGCCAATGCTATTTTTAAACGCACCTTGCTGTCATCTTTGACACTGATACTGCGGATGCCGCCGGTTTCAACAATCGGCTTGCCCAGATCAGGATCTTCTATGGACTGAAGTGCTTCGCGCACCTGTTCTTCTGTAATCACATTGCACACCTTCCTTCTCTAAACTATAGCTGTCACTATTGGAAACATTCCATATCTAGCATACCGTTTTTAAGAAGCATATTTCAAACGTTTACAACTAAAACCTGCTGTTTTTCTCTATATACAAGCAAAACAGATAAAAAGAAAACTCCCTCTGCTGAATGCAGAAGGAGTTTTCGGGTGAAGAGATGAATTAACGCTTCGAGAACTGTGGCGCACGACGTGCTGATTTGAGACCGTATTTTTTACGTTCTTTCATACGTGCGTCACGAGTCAGGTAGCCTTCAGATTTCAGTGTAGGACGGAAATCCGGGTCTACTTTCAAGAGAGCACGCGCTACTCCGTGACGAATAGCACCAGCCTGGCCGGTGAAACCGCCGCCTCTTACAGTTACTTTAATGTCATAAGAACCTTCCGTGCCTGTAGCAGCGAGTGGCTGTTTTACAACAAGCTTCAAGGTTTCAAGGTTGAAATACTCGTCGAGTTCACGGTCGTTTACAGTGATTTTTCCATCGCCTGGCTCAAGAAAAACTCTAGCCGATGAGTTTTTCCGGCGTCCAGTACCGTAATATTGTACTTGTGCCAAATGTAGTCCCTCCTTTTATTTTAACCGCGCAGCTGCAGTTCTTCTGGTTGTTGTGCGTGGTGCTTATGCTCTGGGCCTTCGTATACGAATAACTTCTTGCCTTGTTCGCGACCAAGAGTATTTTTTGGAAGCATGCCTTTAATAGCAATTTCGAGCATTTTTTCTGGTTTCTCACGGCGCATGTCGTCTGCGCGTGTAGATCTCAGTCCACCCGGATAACCGCTGTGACGGTGATAATACTTTTGAGAAAGCTTTTTCCCGGTCAAGTGGATTTTTTCTGCATTAACAATAATCACGTTATCCCCAACGTCGATGTGCGGGGTATATTGTGGCTTTGTTTTACCGCGAAGGATTGCAGCGACTTCACTGGCAAGACGTCCGAGTGTCTGGCCTTGTGCGTCTACTACGTACCATTTGCGTTTTACGTCGCCTGGCTTAGCCATGTATGTCGTACGCATAGTTGTTTCCCTCCTAAATCAATTCTCTGCCGATTATATCATCGATCATTTGTCATATTTACGCTCATCATTCCGTATCCCGGGGCAGTGGGACGTGAAATGCCAAATAACATCGTATAATAATAGGGGCCAAATGTCAATGTTAAAACACCAGGAAACGTTGTTTTTTTATAATCAATTTTCTTCGAATCCAGGTACGCTCTCAGCTGACCTTATAGGCTGTTAAAGCAAGGCTTTTTCTGTCAGTAATTCACTTTCCAAAGATACAGCCCGTGGCCGGGAGCGGTATTGCCTGCAGCTGCCCGCTCTTTTGCTTCAATAATGGACTTCATTTCTTCAGGGGAGCGGTTTCCCTTCCCTATTTCCAGAAGCGTTCCTACAGCAATACGAATCATATTATACAAAAAGCCTGATCCACGAAACGTAAACCACAGCTCTTCCCCATCGAACGCAGCATCCGCTTTATATACCGTGCGGGTTTTTTCCTTTACATCGGTATTGGCGGCGCAAAAGGAGGAAAAGTCGTGCTCCCCTTCGATGTAGCGGACTGCTTTCTGTACAGCTTCAACGTCCGTAGGATATGGGTAATAAAAGGCATGGTTCCGGCGGAACACATCCCGTTCCTTACGCAGCAGCACACAATACCGGTATTCTTTTTCCACCGCGTCAAAACGTGCGTGAAAATCCCCGGCGGCATATGCGGAATGCCAGACGTGGATATCTTTTGGCAGAAAGGACTCGAGGGCCTTTCCCCATTTGTGCTCCGGCAGCTGCAGCGGAGAATCAAAATGAAAGACCTGGCCTTTTGCATGCACGCCCGAATCTGTCCTCCCCGAAGCGTGAACCGGCACATGAACACCTTTATGCATTTTTTGAAGCGCCTCCTCGATTTCTCTCTGGACAGTCCGGCGTCCCGGCTGCACCTGCCAGCCTTCAAAAAACGTACCATCATATGCTACTGTTGCTTTCACTCTCGGCATTAGACTCTCCCCCTTTCGTTTACTGGCGTAAAAATAATAAAATAACTCCAAACACCGCAATCAGAAAACAGCATAAAGTATCTCTCCAGCCCCACACGAGCAGACGAAGCTTTGTCCGGCCTTCTCCTCCGTTATAGCCACGGGCTTCCATCGCATAGGCCAGATCCTCCGCCCGGCGGAAGGCACGTACAAATAACGGCACCAGGAGGGAGACGAACGCCTGCATCCTGTCCCGCATAGAGCCTTTGTTAAAATCAGCGCCACGGGCCGTCTGGGCTTTAATAATTTTTTCCGTTTCCTGCAGCAGCGTTGGAATGAACCGGATCGCAATCGACATCATCATCGCCACGTCGTAGGCAGGAAACTTAAAGCGCTCGAGCGGGGAAAACATTTGCTCCAATGCGTCTGTAAGGTCAATCGGACTCGTTGTCAGCGTTAAGAGCGATGTAAAGTATACGAGCAGGAGCAAGCGAAGCGAAATAAACAGCCCCTGGCGGATTCCTTCTTCATAAAACGAAAATACACCAACCGAAAAAAGAATATCGCCCTCTCTTGTAAAAAAAGCATGCAGAAAAAATGTTAATATCACTAAAATAAATACCGGAAACATGCCTTTACGGATATACCGAAATGGGACTCCGGAAAGAAAATAAACGGCTATCGCCGCCGCTCCGAAAAGCGCGTATCCGTTCCAGCTGTTCACAAGAAAAATGACGATGATCAAAAATAATACGGCGGCAATCTTTGCCCGGGGGTCCATATGATGAAGAAAGGAGCGCCCCGGCAGGTACTGTCCGATTATGACATTTTCAAACATGCGGCACCTCCCCGTTCTGAACCGCCTGCTCCCAGTAGTCGGCAGCTTCTGCCGGAGAAAGCTTATAATGCGGGAATCGGATGCCGCTGTCCCGTTCAATCTGCTGAAGCACCTGTACCTGTTCGGGGATATCCAAATCCATTTCCCGCAGCTTTTCCCGCTGGGCATAAATCGCTTCGGGCTCTCCCTGCATTCTGATCTCTGCATCGTCCATCACATACATGTATTCCGCAAATGCAGCCGCCTCTTCCATTTGATGCGTAATCATAATCGTCGTCGGCTGATACGCACGCTGCCAGTTCATAAAAAGCTCCAGAATTTCTTTTTGCCCCTGGGGGTCGAGCCCCGCGGTCGGTTCGTCCAGGATAAGAATATCCGGGTTGGTGGCAAGCACACCGGCTATTGCTACCCGACGCATCTGCCCCCCGCTCAGCTCGAACGGCGAGCGCTCCAGCAGTGTTTCACTGAGCCCGACCTGCTGCAGCAATTCGGGAAGCTTCTTTTGTATCTCTGCTACCTCCATTCCTTTGTTTTTCGGTCCGAATAATAAATCTTTTTCGACAGTTTCCTCAAACAGCTGGTGCTCGGGATACTGAAA
Source organism: Marinococcus tarijensis (assembly GCF_054971385.1). Taxonomy (NCBI): domain Bacteria; kingdom Bacillati; phylum Bacillota; class Bacilli; order Caryophanales; family Bacillaceae; genus Marinococcus; species Marinococcus tarijensis. Next base: position 5,787 of record NZ_JBQOJA010000019.1, read on the forward strand.
CACCATCCCCACGTGACTCCGAACCGTTTTGACCATTTTTCGTTTTGTCCTGGCCTCCAGCCGGTGATCTCCTACAGTTACCACGCCGGCGGAAGGCTTCAGCAGTCCGTTGATGTGCTGTACAAGTGTCGATTTCCCGGAGCCGGTACGCCCTATGACAGCTGTCACGGAAGAAGAGCGGAAGCAGGCATTTATGTTTTTGAGTGCCAATGTTTCAAACGGCGTTTTTTTCATATATACATGGCTTACGTTTTGAAAGTTCACATCCATGCAGCTACTCTCCTTCAACCATGGTACGGAGCGTACGTATCTCGATTCTCCGCTTCTTTGCTTCCCGGTAAAGCTGATATTTATACGGCAGGGGCATCCCTTCTGCCTCCATCCACTCCAGCTGGTCCGGAATGCTGGCCGTTGTTACATCTTTTTCAATTCGCCCTGCTTTCATAAACCAGATACGGTCGGACATGAAGGCTTCTTCGAGGTAATGGGTGATCGATACGATAGTGATCCCCGATTCCCGGCACAGTCGGTTCATTGTTTCCAAAATTTCTTTTCTGCCATTCGGATCAAGCATCGAAGTGGATTCATCAAACACCATCACCTGCGGACGCAAAGCAAGAATTCCGGCTATGGCCGCCCGCTGCTTCTGGCCCCCGGACAGGCGATGAGGCTCCATATGTAAAATATGCCCGATATTGACCCAGCGGCTGACTTCATCAATACGTTCAAGCATCACTTCGCGCGGAATTCCGGCGTTTTCCATCCCAAAAGCAATGTCATCCCGGACTGTCGGCGCCACAAACTGATGCTCCGGGTTTTGGAAAACCATGCCGACTTCCCGACGAATCATCTGCAAAGACGCCTCGTCCGTTGTTTTTTTACCCAGCACAAGCACTGCCCCCCCGGTTGGCTGGGCCAGGCCGTTAAAGAGACGGGAGAGTGTCGATTTTCCCGAACCGTTGGCTCCTATAATCGAAAGCCATTCCCCCTGATCGATTTTTTTATTTAATCCTTTCAACACCTTCCCGCTGCTCTCTGCATATTGGTATTCAAGATCCTGGAGTTCGATAATCGCCATGCCCTCTCCCCTCCCTTTAATGTTCGATTTTTGCATAGAAAAAAAGCAAGACGCAGTCTTTACAGACATCGTCCTGCCTCTTTTACATGTAACCTTCATTTGCAAATGAAAGAAATGTATAAACGAGGACTTCCCGTTTATACAAGTTCGATGATAGCCATTTCAGCAGCGTCCCCACGGCGCGGTCCGAGTTTCAGTACGCGCGTGTAGCCGCCCTGGCGGTCTTCGTAACGAGGACCGATTTCAGAGAACAGCTTCTGAACAGCATCCTGGCCTTCTTCGTTAGCTGTTTCCTTGCGAACAAATGCAGCTGCCTGACGGCGGGCGTGCAAATCTCCACGTTTTCCAAGAGTAATAATTTTTTCTGCGATCGGCTGTACTTCCTTCGCTTTTGCGTGAGTTGTTTCAATCCGGCCGTTAATAATGAGGTCGGTAGTCAAATCACGAAAGAGCGCTTTTCTTGCCGAAGTGTCGCGTCCAAGCTTTGAGTATGGCATTACAATTCCCTCCTTTGATCAAACAAATATTTATGATTAGTCCTCTTCGCGCAAGCCGAGGCCGAGTTCACCGAGCTTTTCCTGAACTTCTTCCAACGATTTGCGTCCGAGGTTGCGGACTTTCATCATATCTTCTTCTGACTTCTGCGTCAGCTCCTGCACAGTATTGATGCCTGCGCGTTTCAGGCAGTTATAAGAACGGACCGAAAGATCAAGCTCTTCAATTGTCATTTCAAGCACTTTTTCTTTTTGGTCTTCCTCTTTTTCCACCATAATCTCCGCATTCTGTGCCTGGTCGGTCAGGCCGATAAAGATATTCAAGTGCTCATTCATGATTTTTGCACCAAGGGATACCGCCTCTTCAGGACGGATGCTACCGTCTGTCCAGACATCCAACGTTAACTTGTCGTAGTTGGTAATCTGTCCGACACGGGTATTTTCCACCTGGTAATTTACACGCTCGACCGGCGTATAAATAGAATCAATGGGAATGACACCGATTGGAAGGTCGTCGCTGTTGTTTCCATCAGCCGGGACATAGCCGCGTCCGCGATGAGCGGTAAGGCGCATATGCAGGTTGGCGTTTTTCGATAAAGTAGCGATGTGAAGATCCGGATTCAGAATTTCCACGTCGCTGTCGTGCGTGATATCGCGTGCAGATATTGTGCCTTCACCCTGCACATCCACTTCAAGCACTTTTTCATCATCAGAGTACACCTTTAAAGCGAGCTTTTTCAAATTCAAAATAATGGTCGTTACGTCTTCAAGTACGCCTTCAATCGTAGAAAACTCGTGAAGAACCCCATCGATTTGAACAGTAGAAACCGCTGTTCCCGGTAACGAGGATAAAAGAATACGACGCAGGGAATTCCCCAGGGTAGTACCATAACCACGTTCCAATGGTTCAACAACAAATTTGCCAAACTTGGCATCTTCGCTCACTTCGACCGCTTCAATGTTAGGCTTTTCAATTTCGATCATTTGTTTGCGTACCCTCCTTCAAACGTCGTACATCCGGCAGCCGGTGCCGGAAAGTAAGGAAAACAGGAAAGCGAAATGCAAAAGCACCTCTTCCAGCCTGTCTCCTTTGCAATGGTCATGTTCGCTTTCAGTTATGCACGTGGACGTTTTGGCGGGCGGCACCCGTTATGAGGTACTGGTGTAACATCACGAATAACCGTAACTTCTACACCGGTTGCCTGAAGGGAACGAATTGCAGCTTCACGTCCAGCTCCTGGACCTTTCACTGTAACTTCTACGCTTTTCAATCCGTGTTCCATTGCAGCTTTGGTTGCTGTTTCTGCAGTCATTTGAGCTGCGAAAGGAGTGGATTTACGGGAGCCTTTAAAACCAAGCACTCCAGCGCTTGCCCATGCGAGTGTGTTCCCCTGCACGTCGGTAATGTTTACAATCGTGTTGTTAAACGTCGAGCGGATATGAGCCACACCTGACTCTATATTCTTGCGCTGACGGCGTTTACGTGGTGCGTTCGACTTTGCTTTTGCCATAATAGGTAACCTCCTTTATGAATAAATTATTTACGTTTGTTTGCTACGGTACGACGCGGACCTTTACGGGTACGGGAATTGTTCTTCGTGTTTTGTCCGCGAAGCGGCAGTCCACGACGATGACGGATTCCACGATAGCTTCCGATCTCCATCAAGCGTTTGATGTCGAGGGACGTTTCACGGCGAAGATCCCCTTCTACCGTATGGTTGTTATCAATAGCCGTACGGATACGGGCGAGCTCGTCTTCTGTTAAATCACGCACACGGGTGTTCTGGTCAACATCAGCTTCGTTCAGAACCTGAACTGCAAGCGATTTGCCGATGCCGTATACGTAAGTGAGTGAAATAGCAATACGCTTATCACGCGGAATATCTACTCCTGCAACACGTGCCATGCGGGCACCTCCTTTTTATTATCCTTGTCTTTGTTTATGCTTCGGGTTCGAGCAGATTACCATTACCGAACCTTTACGGCGAATAACTTTACAATTGTCACAAATCTTTTTAACGGAAGCTCTTACTTTCATTTTCCATTTACCTCCTTCACTGCATGCATGCCATGCATTGGTAAGAGTGCTCAAGAATGAACTTGCGGGTCTATTTGTAGCGGTACGTAATACGTCCGCGGGAAAGATCGTACGGTGAAATTTCTACAGTTACTTTATCACCAGGAAGAATCCGGATAAAGTGCATACGGATCTTACCGGAAACATGCGCTAAAATTTTGTGTCCATTTTCAAGCTCAACACGAAACATAGCGTTTGGAAGAGGCTCGACCACCGTACCTTCCATTTCAATAACATCATCTTTAGCCATGAATTAATTCTCCTTTTCAAATAAGGCTTCTTGTTCAAAAAAGGTGTAAAGAGCGTGCCGGATTTTCGCGTTAGTCACTCGGCCGGTTTCTATTAAACTCGACTGTACTTCCGGTGAAATATACGAAAGCAATTCTACGTGGGACGTGTTTTTCTTCTTTCCCCGATCGAACTTTCGTCTTTCCCCGTCCGCCAGCATCAGAAACTTATCATCCAGCACATCAATTACTACCGCGTACTGACCAGCTTCGCGCCCCCGGGTCACTCGAACGATTTGTCCCAGATCGGGTCGCCTTGACTCCGAATCTTTCATGCATGCATCCTCTTTTCCTTAGGCTTCGTTAGGATTTAGCAACCTGAAACCGTAATAAAAGGCCCAGGCTGTCCAACCATCGGAGAGGGTGTATACGTGTTTGCTCTAGGCAAATTCAGTGTACCCCTAAAATGATGGTATTGCATCATGTTCCCGGATCGTATCGATGAGATTCACGTTACTTATGAAACGATTCTGCCACATCGCACTTCCCGTATTATAACGAGTTCCCGACCCGTTTTACAAACAATCATGCACGAAGGTCTTTCAAGAGTGCTTCAATGTCATGAAATACTTTATCTATATCCTGATCTCCATCGATGTTACGGAGATATCCTTTTTCTTCATAGAAATCAATCAGCGGCTGCTGCTGCTCAATGTTTACTTCCAAACGGCGCTTAACCGTTTCCGGTTTATCATCATCGCGCTGAACGAGTTCACTTCCGTCTACATCATCAATACCTTCCTGCTTCGGCGGATTGTAAATCACGTGATAAGTCCTGCCTGAAGAAGGTGAAACGCGACGGCCGGTAAGACGTTCTTCAAGTTTTTCTTTTGGAACATCGATGTTCAGTACGTAATCGAGCTGCCTGCCCATATCCGCCAGCATTTTTTCCAGTGCACCGGCCTGAGCCGGAGTTCTAGGAAAACCATCGAGCAAAAATCCGTTTCGGCAGTCTTCTTTCTGCAAACGTTCTTCAACAATACCGTTTGTGACTTCGTCTGGAACTAAATCACCAGCATCCATGTAAGACTTTGCCTGTCTGCCAAGCTCGGTCTCTTCTTTAATGGCTGTGCGGAACATATCCCCAGTAGAAATGTGGGGAATATTGTATTCTTCACTAATTGTTGCAGCCTGCGTGCCTTTTCCAGCACCCGGCAGCCCCATCAATATCAGATTCACGCTATCTCCTCCAACGACTATTTTACCCGAAGGGAAGCGGCATAGGCGAGCTTCGTCTTCGAGGCCAATTCTATTTAATGAAACCGCGATAGTTCCGTTTAACTAACTGGCTTTCTACTTGCTTCATCGTTTCCAAAGCAACCCCTACAACGATTAGAAGGCCTGTACCGCCAATTTGAATCGACTGTGGGAGACCCATCTGTGTGATGAAAAAGACTGGAATGATGGCAACCACGGTTAAAAACAGGGCTCCGACGAATGTAAGCCTGTAGAGCGTCCGTCGGATGTACTTTTCAGTGGCAAAACCTGGGCGTATGCCAGGAATGTAGCCACCCTGCTTTTTCAGGTTCTCCGTCATTTGTTCGGGATTCACCTGCACAAAGGCATAAAAGTACGTAAACGCAATGATTAAAGCTGCATATACGACCATTCCTATAGGCTGCGTATAATCAAAGTTATTTACAATCCAGTTGGCAATCGCATTCTCTTCTCCAATAAAGCTTGCTGCTGTTGGCGGAAAAATAAATAAAGCCAAAGCAAAAATTACCGGGATAACCCCTGCAGCGTTTACTTTTAAAGGAAGGTGTGTCGACTGGCCGCCAACCGGGCTCCGTCCAACAGTTCGTTTTGCGTATTGAATAGGAATTTTGCGCAGCGCCTGCTGTACAAAAATGACGCCTACAATAATAGCAAGAACTGCTACTGCCAGAAGCGCTATAGTGATAATGCCTATATATAACTCTCCGCCAGCATCCTCGATCTGCGTCGCATAAATTTGGTTGATTCCATTAGGAATACCCGCCGCAATACCGGCAAAGATCAGGATAGAGATACCGTTCCCCACACCTTTTGCAGTGATTTGCTCACCAAGCCACATTAAAAAAGCCGTGCCGGCTGTCATTATCAACGCAATAAATATATACTTTGCAGCATTTGGGTCCGGAATAAGCCCTGGAAAATAGTTGTTAAATCCAACAGACATTCCAAGTCCCTGAACAAACGCAAGAACAATAGTAAAGTAACGGGTAAACTGATTAAGCTTCCGTCTTCCTGTTTCTCCCTGCTTTGCCCATTCCGAAAATTTAGGCACAACATCCATACGAAGCAATTGTACCACAATTGAAGCGGTAATGTATGGCATGACGCCCATCGCAAATATGGAATACTGCGACAGCGCCCCGCCTCCAAACGTGTTTAAAAAGCCAAATGCACTTGCCTCATCAGAGAAATTTAGCACCTGGCGGTTTGTTCCAGGCACCGGAATAAAACTTCCGATCCGAAATATAATCAACATGGCTAAGGTGAACAACACCTTGTTCCGAATGTCACTCACACGAAACATGTTGATAATCGTGCGGAACATTAGACCACCTCGGTTTTTCCGCCTGCTGCCTCAATTGCTTGCACTGCTGAAGCAGAGAACTTGTTCGCGTGCACCTGAAGCTCTTTCTCCAACTTGCCGTTGCCTAAAATTTTCACGCCATCTTTATACTTGCTGATTACGCCTTTTTCAAGCAACGCTTCTGGAGTCACTGTTGTACCATTGTCGAAGCTATTGAGCGTTTCCACATTAACAATAGCGTACTCTTTACGATTAATATTCGTAAAGCCGCGCTTTGGCAAACGCTTGAAGATAGGGTTCTGCCCACCTTCAAAACCTGGACGTACACCACCGCCGGAACGGGCGTTCTGCCCTTTTTGTCCGCGGCCGGAAGTTTTGCCGTTGCCGGAAGCCGGCCCGCGGCCTACACGGTTACGCTGTTTGTTTTTGCCTTTTGCAGGCTGAAGTTCGTGGAGTTTCATGCTGCCACCTCCCTGTCATTTAGGAATGAAATTTATTAGTTCAGTTCTTTTACCGTCAGCAGGTGAGCTACTTTGTTCACCATACCGCGGATTGCAGGATTGTCTTCTTTTACTACCGTACGGTTGATTTTATGCAAACCAAGTGTACGAACTGTAACACGTTGTTCTTCCGGGCGCCCGATCATGCTGCGGGTAAGGGTGATTTCCAATTGTTTGGCCATTTGCTTTCCCCCCTTATCCTAACAATTCTTCGACGCTCTTACCACGCAATTTAGCTACTTCTTCAGCTGTTTTCAAAGAAGTTAATCCGTTGATAGTAGCGCGAACCATGTTAATAGGATTGTTGGAACCGAGAGATTTCGACAGAATGTCCTGTACGCCGCCAAGCTCTAAGATGGCACGTACCGGTCCTCCAGCGATTACTCCAGTACCTTCAGATGCAGGCTTCAATAGAACGTTTCCTGCGCCGAAGTGACCAGTGATTTCGTGTGGAATAGTTGTGCCTACGATCGGAATCTGCACAAGGTCCTTCTTAGCGTTTTCTACCGCTTTACGGATCGCTTCTGGTACTTCAATAGCTTTTCCCTGGCCAAAGCCGACGTGGCCGTTGCGGTCTCCAACTACTACGAGTGCTGCAAAGCGGAAGTTACGTCCACCTTTTACAACTTTTGCGACACGATTGATGGTTACAACACGTTCTTCAAGCTCCAGTTTATTCGGATCAATACTTTGCATTCTTGTCCCTCCCTTACTTTTTAGAATTTTAGTCCGTTCTCGCGGGCTGCTTCAGCGAGTTCTTGAACACGGCCGTGATAAACAAATCCACCCCGGTCAAAAACGACTGTGTCATAGCCTTTTTCGGTAGCACGCTTGGCGAGAGTTTCCCCGATTTTACGGGCTGCCTCTTTATTGCCGCCATTTTCGATTCCGGAATTTTTCTCCATTGTCGATGCTGCTGCCAGAGTCACTCCTGCTTCGTCGTCAATCAGCTGCGCATAGATATGCTTTGCAGAACGGAAAACGTTCAGACGAGGACGTTCTGGTGTGCCGCTGATTTTACGGCGGATACTCATATGGCGTTTCTTACGTTTTTCATAACTTGTTGCTTGAGCCATCGTACAGTTCCTCCTTTCGTGCTTGTTGCGATGTTAATTAACCGATTATTTACCCGTTTTACCTTCTTTGCGGCGAACCTCTTCACCTTCGTAGCGGATTCCTTTGCCTTTGTAAGGTTCAGGAAGACGCACAGAGCGAATGTTGGAAGCTACTGCCCCAACGCGTTCTTTATCAATACCGCGGACGGTTACTTTCGTGTTGGAAGGTACTTCAATATCGATTCCTTCCTCGGAAACAAATTCTACCGGGTGGGAGTAACCAACGTTTAACACTAACTTCTCACCAGTCTTCTGCGCACGATAACCTACGCCGACGAGCTCGAGGTTCTTTTCGAACCCTTTTGTTACACCTTCTACCATGTTGTTTACAAGGCTTCGGGTCGTACCATGAAGCGAGCGGTACGTTTTATTGTCAGAAGGGCGTTCAAAAGTCACTTCCGACTCTCCAATATTCACAGTAATAACCGGGTGAAGATCACGGCTCAATTCACCTTTTGGTCCTTTAACTGTAACTGTATTTCCGTCTTTAGCGATTGTGACGCATTCTGGAATTTCGATTGGTTTCAGGCCAATACGAGACATATTGCACACCTCCGTTCTTTATAACGATTTTATTACCAAACGTATGCGAGTACTTCGCCGCCAACGTTTTGTTTTCTTGCTTCTTTATCAGACATAACGCCTTTAGATGTAGAAATTACTGCGATACCAAGTCCGCCCAGCACTTTAGGAACCTCGTTGGATCCTGCATAAACACGGAGACCTGGTTTACTGATACGTTTGATACCGGAAATGACTTTCTTGTTTTCCGTACCTGCTTTTAAGAATAAGCGGATCATTCCCTGTTTTTTATCATCAACATATTCAACGTCGCGGATGAAACCTTCCAGCTTGAGGATTTCAGCGATTTCTTTTTTGAGATTCGATGCAGGAAATTCTACTTTTTCGTGGTTCACCATGTTTGCGTTGCGGATACGAGTAAGCATATCAGCAATCGGATCTGTCATGACCATTTGAATACCTCCCTCCCAGTTACGGGGTCGTGCGCCGGCGCCTGCCGGCGTTTACGCGAATAATTTATTTTTGAAACGGCATGCCCATTTGATCGAGCAGCTCGTAAGATTCTTCATCTGTCGAAGCAGTAGTAACGATAACAATGTCCATTCCGCGAACTTTTTCTACCTGATCGTAGGAAATTTCCGGGAAGATCAATTGTTCACGCACACCGAGTGTGTAGTTGCCACGGCCGTCAAATGCTTTGTTTGACACCCCGCGGAAGTCACGGACACGTGGAAGCGTGACGTGAATTAATTTCTCCAGGAAGTCATACATACGTGCTCCGCGCAAAGTTACCTTTGCACCGATTGGCATACCTTCACGAAGTTTAAATCCTGCAATAGAACGTTTTGCTTTTGTAATCAAAGGCTTCTGCCCGCTGATTGCTTCCAGCTCTTCTACTGCTTTATCCAATGAGCGAGGGTTTTGTACTGCTTCCCCGACACCCATGTTAATAACAATTTTATCAACCTTCGGTACTCCCATTACGGAAGAGTAGTCGAATTTCTCGTGCAGACTCGGTACGATTGATGTTTGATACTTTTCTTTTAAAGCGTTCATTCGTGTGACCTCCTCTCGTCCTTTGTCTTACTTAGTTCAGGGCTTCACCTGATTTTTTGGCGACACGTACTTTTTTGCCGTTTTCCACTTTGTGACCAACACGTGTTGGTTCGCCGGATTTCGGATCAAGCGGCATAACGTTTGATACGTGAATGGCAGCTTCTTGGTTTAAGATACCGCCTTGTGGGTTTTCCTGAGAAGGCTTCGCATGTTTTTTCACGATGTTAACACCTTCGACGATTACACGTTCCTGTGCAGGCATTGCTTTAAGGATAACGCCTTCTTTGCCTTTATCCTTGCCGCTGATTACTTTTACTTTTTCACCCTGTTTAACATGAAGCTTATTTTGGGCCATTTTCGCACCTCCTTAACGGGACATCACGACTTCGCATGATATTTGTATTACAGAACTTCCGGTGCAAGGGAGATAATTTTCATATACTGCTCATCACGAAGCTCTCTTGCTACTGGGCCAAAGATACGTGTTCCACGTGGTCCTTTGTCCGTACGTACGATTACAGCTGCGTTTTCGTCAAAGCGAATGTAAGAACCGTCTGGACGGCGCACGCCGCTGCGGGAACGTACAATAACTGCCTGAACGATCTCGCCTTTTTTGACAACGCCCCCTGGTGTTGCTTGTTTGACAGAGCATGTAATCATATCACCGATATTAGCCGTTTTACGGCCGGAACCGCCTAAAACTTTTATGCACTGTACTTCGCGGGCACCAGAGTTATCCGCTACTCTTAAGCGTGATTCTTGTTGGATCATAGGTCACGGTACCTCCTTTCTTTAAAAACGATTTAAAGAATAACTGATTCTTCTATTACTTTTACGAGACGAAAACGCTTGTCTTTCGAAAGCGGGCGGGTTTCCATGATCTGGACGATGTCGCCAACTTTTGCAGTGTTTTCTTCATCGTGGGCTTTAAACTTTTTGGAGTCTCTGACACGTTTGCCGTACAACGGGTCTTTTTTATAAGTTTCAACAACAACAGCAATCGTTTTATCCATTTTATCGGATGTCACGCGGCCGTTATAAACCTTACGGTTGTTACGTTCTTCAGCCATAGTGGTTTAACCTCCTTTTCCTTTTAGCCTTTGTTCATCCCGAGTTCACGTTCACGCAACACGGTTTTGGCACGTGCAATATCTTTTCTTACAGTACGGATGCGGGCGGGATTTTCCAACTGACCAGTCGCTAATTGAAAACGAAGGTTAAAAAGTTCTTCTTTCAGGCTTTTTGTTTGGTCTTCGATTTCTACTGTGGTTAAATCTCTCAATTCATTAGCTCTCATTTGCCTCACCACCCACTTCTTCGCGTTTCACAAATTTCGTTTTAATCGGTAACTTGTGAGCTGCAAGTCTCAAAGCCTCACGGGCAATTTCTTCGTTAACCCCGGCAATTTCAAACATGATTTTTCCTGGTTTTACAACGGCTACCCAGCCTTCAGGAGAACCTTTACCGGAACCCATGCGGACTTCTAGGGGCTTCGCTGTATATGGCTTGTCCGGGAAGATTTTGATCCAGACTTTACCGCCACGTTTCATATAACGAGTCATAGCGATACGTGCAGATTCGATCTGGCGGTTCGTGATCCAGGAAGCTTCCACTGCCTGCAGTCCGTACTCGCCAAAGGTGATTTCTTTGCCGCCTTTTGCACGGCCTCTCATTTTGCCACGGTGTTCGCGACGATACTTTACGCGTTTTGGCAATAACATATTAGTTGCCTCCTTCCTCTTTGTTCGTTCCTTTCGTTGGAAGGACTTCTCCGCGATAAATCCAGATTTTTACACCCAGTTTACCGTACGTTGTATCTGCTTCTGCAGTTCCGTAATCAATATCTGCACGCAACGTATGGAGAGGTACTGTTCCTTCACTGTATCTTTCAGAGCGGGCGATGTCTGCGCCGCCTAAGCGTCCGTTTACTTCTGTCCGGATACCTTTTGCTCCTGCGCGCATCGTACGCTGAATAGACTGTTTCATTGCACGACGGAAAGAAATACGATTTTCAAGCTGGCGGGCAATGTTTGCCGCTACGAGACGGGCATCCATGTCTGCCTGCTTTATTTCTGCAATGTTAATGTGCACCCGTTTGTTAGTCAAATTGTTCAAGTCTTTACGGAGTGCTTCCACTTCCGAACCACCGCGGCCGATAACCATTCCTGGTTTCGCAGTATGGATCGTAATATTTACACGGTTTGCCGCACGTTCGATTTCCACAGTAGAAATAGAAGCGTCAACGAGCTTCGTTTCGATGTGACGGCGCACTCTGTAGTCTTCATGAAGCAAAGTCGCGTATTCTTTTTCCGAATACCATTTCGATTCCCAATCACGGATGACTCCAACACGAAGTCCGATAGGATTAACTTTTTGTCCCACGCGTTATCCCTCCTTTTTTTCTTCGACGATTACAGTAATGTGACTCGTACGTTTGTTAATGCGGCTTGCGCGCCCCATTGCCCGTGGACGGAAACGCTTGAGTGTTACTCCCTCGTCTACGAATGCTTGGCTGATGTAAAGATTTTCTGGTTCCATCTCATAGTTGTGCTCTGCGTTGGCGATAGCAGAGTTGATAACTTTTTCAACAATCGGAGACGCCGATTTTGGCGTGTTCTTAAGGATGGCAATAGCTTCTCCGACGGATCTTCCCCGGACTAGGTCTATCACAAGACGAGCCTTGCGGGGGGCGATACGGATCTGCTTTGCTACTGCTTTTGCTTCCATGTTTCTTTACCTCCCCTCAGGTCTTATCTTTTCGTTTTTCTATCGTCATTTTTATGGCCTTTAAACGTTCTTGTTGGTGCGAATTCACCAAGCTTATGGCCTACCATATCTTCAGATACATAAACAGGTACGTGCTTGCGTCCGTCGTACACTGCAATCGTGTGGCCGACGAATTCCGGGAATACTGTGGAACGGCGTGACCAGGTGCGAATAACTTCTTTATTGTTCGAATCGTTTAATCTCTCGATTTTATTCATCAAGTGCAAGTCGACGAAAGGTCCTTTTTTTAAACTACGACCCATGAGAGAACCTCCTTTCGCGATTAACCTGCGATTCCGGAGAACCGCAGCTTCATCTTTTTATTATTTTTTCTTATTACGGCGACGGCCCCGTACGATATATTTATTGGAATCTTTATTGCGTTTTCTTGTTTTGTAGCCAACTGCAGGCTGACCCCAAGGGGATACAGGTGCAACGCGTCCGATTGGCGCACGGCCTTCACCACCACCGTGTGGGTGATCGCTAGGGTTCATTGCGGAACCACGAACGTGTGGACGTTTGTTTAACCAACGGGAACGTCCGGCTTTACCGATGTTCACCAGTTCATGCTCTACGTTTCCAACCTGACCGACAGTTGCACGGCAGGAAGCTAGGATTAGACGGGTTTCACCGGAACGAAGACGCACGAGTACGTACTTACCTTCTTTACCGAGAACCTGGGCTTCTGCGCCAGCGGAACGAACGAGCTGTCCGCCGCGGCCCGGCTTCAATTCGATGTTATGAATAACAGTACCTACCGGAATATCACGAAGGTCCAATGCGTTACCAAGTTTGATATCTGCACTCGAACCAGCCATGATTTCCTGGCCAATCTTCAACCCTTTTGGAGCAAGGATGTACCGTTTTTCGCCATCAACGTAGTTGATAAGCGCGATATTTGCTGAACGGTTTGGGTCATACTCGATCTCAGCAACTTTACCTGGTACGTCGTTTTTATTACGTTTAAAGTCAATAACACGGTATTGACGTTTATGCCCGCCGCCCTGGTGACGACTGGTCATACGACCCTGGTTATTACGACCGCCTTTTTTGTGAAGCGGTTCAAGCAGCGAACGCTCTGGTGTTTCTGAAGTGACTTCGCTGTGCTTGTTTACCGACATGTGACGGCGGCCGTTTGTGGTCGGTTTATACTTTTGGATAGCCATGCTCATTACCCTCCTTCGTATCTATTTGTTAATTAAGCACCTTCGAAGAATTCAATATCTTCGCTATCTGCTGTAAGCGTCACGATCGCTTTTTTACGGTTGGGTTTATACCCTTCATGACGGCCAAAACGACGGAATTTACCTTTTTTGTTCATTGTATTTACTTTCTCTACCTGAACATCAAAGATTTCTTCAACCGCGTTTTTGATTTGGAATTTATTAGCTTTCACGTCTACTTCAAACGTGTATTTCTTTTCGTCCATCAAGTCAGCGGAGCGTTCTGTAATAACGGGTTTTTTAATTAGGTCACGTGCTTCCATTATGCGAACACCTCCTCTACTTTCTTCACGGCGTCCTGTGTCATAACCAATTTGTCATGTTTCACAACGTCCAGGACGTTTACACTGCCTGCCGTGAGGAATGTTACGTTAGGAAGATTGCGTGCAGACAGACCGACGGTTTCATCGTCGTTGCCGGTAACAATCAATACCTTCGTATCAATGGAAAGAGAAGAAAGTACTTTAACCATCTCTTTCGTTTTTGGAGCATCAAACTTCAGCTCATCAAGCACGACAAGATCATTTTCCTGTGCTTTGCTTGCAAGTGCTGATTTGATAGCCAGACGGCGAACTTTTTTCGGAAGCTTGTAGCCGTAAGACCTTGGCGTTGGACCGAACACGATACCACCTTTCACCCATTGCGGGGAACGGATGGAACCTTGACGGGCCCGGCCTGTGCCTTTTTGGCGCCATGGCTTGCGTCCGCCACCGCGGCGTTCGGAACGGTTTTTCACTTTATGCGTTCCTTGTCGTAACGATGCTTGCTGCATGATTACTGCGTCATACAGAACGTGCTCATTTGGTTCAATACCGAAGACAGTGTCTGCTAATTCGATATCTCCTACGCGGGAACCGGTTTGGTTTAGTAAATCTACTGTTGGCATCTTGCGCCCTCCTTTCTATTATGCTTTTTCAGTGTTTGCTTTCACAGCGTTCTGTACTGTTACGTAGCTGCGTTTCGCACCAGGAACATTGCCTTTAACTAAAAGCACGTTGCGCTCGGTATCTACTTTAACAATCTCCAGGTTTTGTACTGTAACCGTGTTGTTACCCATACGTCCTGGGAGCTTTTTGCCTTTCAATACGTGGTTAGGGTCGATAACACCCATCGCACCAGGGGCACGGTGGAAACGGGAGCCGTGCGTCATTGGTCCGCGGGATTGGTTATGGCGCTTGATGGCACCCTGGAACCCTTTCCCTTTGGATTTTCCAGTGACGTCTACGATATCTCCTTCTGCAAATGTTGCTACACTGACCTCTTGACCAACCTCGTAATCCTCTGGGTTTGTCCCGCGGATTTCTCTAACGAAGCGCTTGGGGGTCGTATTTGCTTTCTCAGCATGTCCTTTTTCCGGTTTGATTACGCGTGCTTCTTTTTTGTCGTGGAAACCTAGCTGAATAGCTTCGTATCCATCGGACTCAGTAGTTTTCTTTTGAAGCACAACGTTTGGCTCTGCTTCAATGACCGTAACTGGAAGCAGTTCGCCGTTTTCTTTAAACAGTTGCGTCATGCCGAGTTTTTTACCCAAGATTCCTTTGGCCATGAGTCACACCTCCTAATAAATTTTGATTTTCATATATTTGTTATTATAATTTGATTTCGATGTCTACACCCGATGGTAG
The DNA here is from genome assembly GCF_054971385.1 of Marinococcus tarijensis. NCBI lineage: Bacteria > Bacillati > Bacillota > Bacilli > Caryophanales > Bacillaceae > Marinococcus > Marinococcus tarijensis. Next base: position 21,051 of record NZ_JBQOJA010000019.1, read on the forward strand.
ATCTAAACGCATAAGCGAATCTACCGTTTGCGGCGTTGGCGTTAAAATGTCGATTAAACGTTTATGTGTACGCATTTCAAATTGCTCACGAGCATCTTTAAATTTGTGCGTAGCACGAAGAATTGTATAAACAGATTTCTCTGTTGGCAATGGAATCGGTCCAGAAACACCTGCACCAGAACGTTTTGCCGTGTCTACAATCTTTTCAGCGGATTGATCCAACACTCTGTGATCATACGCTTTTAAACGAATACGAATTTTTTCATTAGCTGCCATTAAAAGCCCTCCTTCTCGTCCGATTTTACAGACATACTCCGCGAAAATTTCCTCACACCTGGTCATGGCAATGGACCCGGGTGTGTCAGCAACCTTCCGCATCATCGCCTGACCGTGGGTGGATATAGAAGTATTTCTATGTCTCCCATGGTCACACTTCATCTATTATAGTGATCGTTCGCCTTTTACGCAAGGGTTTTTTCAAAAAAATCTCGATATACCTCCCCCTTTTTCTCTTTTATCTTTAAGAGCCCTAATTAATATGGAAGAAATAAAAAACCTCTAATGCTTTTCAGCATTAGAGGAGAATAATCGGGTGATTATTTTTGGATAGTGGAAACAACGCCGGCGCCAACTGTACGGCCGCCTTCACGAATAGAGAACTTAGTTCCTTCTTCGATAGCGATCGGGTTGATGAGCTCAACTGTCATTTCTACGTTATCGCCAGGCATTACCATCTCAACGCCTTCAGGCAGCTGGATGATACCAGTTACGTCCGTAGTACGGAAGTAGAACTGTGGGCGGTAGTTAGAGAAGAATGGAGTATGACGTCCACCTTCGTCTTTGGAAAGTACATAAACTTCTGCTTTAAAGTTAGTGTGTGGAGTAATCGAACCTGGCTTTGCAAGAACCTGGCCACGTTTGATGTCATCACGGGACACACCACGCAGAAGCGCGCCAATGTTGTCGCCAGCTTCTGCATAGTCAAGAAGCTTACGGAACATTTCCACACCAGTAACTGTGGATTTGCGGGAGTCTTCATCGATACCGATGATTTCAATTTCGTCCCCAACGTTAAGAACGCCACGTTCAACACGGCCAGTTGCAACTGTACCACGGCCTGTGATAGAGAATACGTCCTCTACAGGCATCATGAATGGCTTGTCTTTGTCACGGTCTGGAGTTGGAATGTAGTTGTCTACAGCTTCCATCAGTTCAAGAATTTTGTTTTCGTACTCTTCGTCGCCTTCGAGGGCTTTCAGAGCAGAACCGCTGATGATTGGTACATCGTCACCAGGGAAGTCGTATTCGGATAAGAGGTCACGAACTTCCATTTCTACGAGTTCGAGAAGCTCTTCGTCGTCTACCATGTCAACTTTGTTCAAGAAAACAACGATGGATGGTACACCAACCTGACGGGAAAGCAGGATGTGCTCACGAGTCTGAGGCATTGGGCCGTCAGCTGCGGACACCACGAGAATCGCTCCGTCCATTTGAGCTGCACCAGTGATCATGTTTTTAACATAGTCAGCGTGACCTGGGCAGTCAACGTGTGCATAGTGACGGGAATCAGTTTCGTACTCTACGTGTGCAGTAGAGATCGTGATTCCACGCTCACGCTCTTCAGGTGCACCGTCGATTGCGTCATAAGCCATAGCCGTTCCGCGGGAATATTTTTTGTGAAGTACCGTTGTGATCGCAGCGGTCAAAGTTGTTTTACCATGGTCAACGTGACCGATAGTACCAATGTTCGCATGCGTTTTCGAACGGTCGAATTTTTCTTTTGCCATTATAATTGTCCTCCCTTTATTTCAGGTAATTAATGTTATATAGCAGCCAGGCGGGCGCTGCTATCAGTAAACGCCCTACCTTAGCTTACAATAAATCGGTCATGCATACAATCATCAGGCTGCCGGATTTTTACTGTCCTGTTGCCTGCTTGATAACATCTTCAGAAACACTTTTTGGCACTTCTTCGTAATGATCGAAGAACATGGAATACGTTCCGCGGCCCTGCGTATTGGAACGAAGAGTCGTAGCGTACCCAAACATCTCAGCAAGCGGTACAAATGACCGGATAACCTGAGAGTTGCCCCGTGCTTCCATACCGTCTACACGGCCACGGCGGGATGTTACATCACCCATGACGTCGCCCATGTATTCTTCTGGAACCACGATGTCTACTTTCATTAACGGTTCAAGCAGTACCGGCTTACATTTTTGCTTTGCTTCACGCAGAGCCATGGAAGCCGCAACTTTAAATGCCATCTCGTTAGAGTCGACATCGTGATAGGAACCGTCAAAAAGAGTAGCTTTTACGTCGATGACCGGATAACCGGCGAGCATACCGCTTTGAAGGGACTCTTCAATACCGGACTGCACGGAAGGTACATACTCACGAGGTACCACACCGCCGACGATTTTGTTTACAAATTCAAAGCCGGCGCCTTCTTCGTTTGGCTCAAATTTAACCCAAACGTGTCCGTACTGACCGCGTCCACCGGACTGACGTACGAATTTACCTTCGCAGTTAGCCTCCTGGCGGATTGTTTCACGATAGGATACCTGAGGGGCACCTACAGTTGCTTCTACTTTGAATTCCCGTTTCAAACGGTCAACGATAATATCAAGGTGAAGCTCACCCATACCTTTGATGATCGTTTGTCCGGTTTCTTCGTCTGTTTCTGTCTGGAAGGTCGGATCCTCTTCTGCAAGCTTTCCGAGAGCGATACTCATTTTGTCATGGTCCGCTTTCGACTTCGGCTCTACAGAAAGGGAGATAACCGGTTCAGGGAAGTCCATTGATTCAAGCACGATGTTGTCTTTTTCTGCCACAAGTGTGTCACCGGTGCTCGTATCTTTCAAACCGACGCCCGCTGCAATATCACCGGCATATACCGTTGAAATTTCTTCACGGGAGTTTGCGTGCATTTGAAGAATACGGCCGACGCGCTCACGTTTGTCTTTCGTGGAGTTTTTGACGTACGACCCGGAACTGAGTGTGCCAGAATACACACGGAAGAAGGTCAGCTTACCGACATAAGGGTCTGTGGCCACTTTAAAGGCCAGTGCAGAGAACTTCCCGTTGTCGTCTGCCGGGCGCTCTTCCTCTTCTTCCGAATCCGGATATTTACCTTTAATAGCAGGAACATCCAATGGAGATGGAAGATAGTCGAGAACAGCGTCGATCATAAGCTGAACGCCTTTGTTTTTAAAGGCAGAACCACAAAGTACTGGATAAAACTCAACGTTCAGCGTTCCTTTACGGATTGCCAGTTTGAGTTCTTCATTTGTGATTTCTTCTTCTTCAAGATATTTCATCATAAGATCTTCATCGAGTTCTGATACAGCTTCCACCAGCTTCTGGCGGTATTCCTGCGCCTGTGCCTGATACTCTTCCGGAATTTCACGTGCTTCTGCACGGGTTCCGAGATCATCAAGGTAGTAGTAAGCCTGCATTTCGATAAGATCAATAATTCCTTGAAAGTCATCTTCAGCACCGATTGGAAGCTGAATTGCCTGAGCATTCGCGCCGAGACGCTCTGTCAGTGTGCTTAAGGAATAAACAAAATCCGCGCCTACCTTGTCCATTTTGTTAACAAAAACAATACGTGGAACATGGTAGGTAGTTGCCTGGCGCCATACAGTTTCTGTCTGCGGCTCCACGCCGGACTGAGCATCCAATACAGCCACAGCTCCGTCAAGCACACGCAGGGAACGCTCTACCTCTACGGTAAAGTCTACGTGGCCGGGAGTGTCGATGATATTGATACGGTGGTTTTTCCATTGGGCTGTCGTCGCAGCGGAGGTGATAGTAATACCACGCTCTTGTTCCTGCGACATCCAGTCCATTTGAGAAGCACCTTCATGGGTTTCACCAATTTTATGGATACGACCCGTGTAATAAAGGATACGCTCTGTTGCTGTCGTTTTACCAGCATCAATGTGAGCCATGATCCCAATATTACGGGTTTTTTCCAAGGAGAATTCACGTGCCATGGACTTTCTTTCTCCTTCCATTCATCAAAGTAGTATTTTCCGCGGTAGTGCTTACCAGCGGTAGTGAGCAAACGCTTTGTTTGCTTCAGCCATACGATGAGTATCTTCACGACGCTTAACAGCAGATCCTGTATTGTTGGAAGCATCAAGAATTTCATTTGCAAGACGCTCTTCCATGGTTTTTTCTCCACGAAGACGAGCGTAGCTTACGATCCAACGAAGCGCCAGAGTCGTACGACGGTCTGGTTTAACTTCAATTGGAACCTGATAGTTAGCTCCCCCTACACGGCGGGCTTTTACTTCCAATACAGGCATAACGTTTTTCATAGCCTGATCAAAAACTTCCATCGGCTCCTGACCGGAACGCTCCTGCACGAGGTTAAATGCTCTGTATAGGATATTTTGCGCTTTTCCTTTTTTACCATCATTCATTACACGGTTGATCATGCGTGTAACAAGCTTGGAGTTATAAATAGGATCAGGCAGAACATCACGGCGTGGTGCTGGTCCTTTACGAGACATAAATCCTCCTCCTTTCTTTATATTATGAACGAGCTGTTATTATTTCTTTTTCTTTCCGCGCTTGGTTCCGTATTTGGAACGGCTTTGCATACGGTTTTGTACACCGGCAGTATCAAGAGCGCCACGAACAACGTGATAACGCACACCAGGAAGGTCCTTAACACGGCCTCCACGGATCAATACTACGCTGTGCTCCTGGAGATTGTGTCCAATACCAGGGATGTATGCTGTAACCTCGATTTGGTTAGTCAGGCGCACACGTGCGTACTTACGAAGAGCCGAGTTTGGTTTCTTCGGGGTAAGTGTGCCTACACGAGTACATACACCACGTTTTTGCGGAGCATTTTGATCTGTTGGGATTTTACGCAAGCTATTGTAACCTCGGTTCAATGCCGGAGAGTCAGTCTTTTTAGTCTTCATCTGACGGCCTTTACGAACCAGCTGATTAATAGTTGGCATAGTTGTTTTCCTCCTTTCCGACTAAGTTATTTCAAGACCACCGTTCCAGGTGGTTCATTGATAAGCAAAATGAAAGTTTTTGCCGATGAGATCCGAAATCCCACCAGCAAAAACTCGTTATTGCTTTTTTAAAGCGATCGTAGCCGCTCCTACATCAATTCCGCAAGCTTTCCCAAGTTTTTTCATCGAATCGACAAACTGGATGGAAACACTGCTTTCATTTGCTGCTTTAAGAATGCGCTGCTGAATTTCTGCAGCGGCATCTTCTGCCACAATGATTTCGGAAGCTGTGCCATGTTCAATCGCTTTAAGCGTTTGTTTAGTTCCAATTAAAACTTCGTCAGCCTGTGTTACTTTTTCATAAGACATCATTCATCCTCCAAAGCACAGGAGCTTAACGCACCTTAGATAGCATATCACCGCGTTTTTGCGATGTCAACACTATTTCATTCCGACGAATATACTTCTTCGCCCGATTCCTGCATTTCCTGAACGGCTTCTTCCGGGAGAACCTGTTCGAGGCTGCGGTAACGCTGCATGCCTGTACCGGCCGGAACCAGTTTCCCGATAATAACGTTTTCTTTCAGACCTAAAAGCTCGTCGCGCTTGCCGCGAATCGCTGCGTCCGTAAGAATTCTTGTCGTTTCCTGGAACGAAGCGGCCGAAAGGAAGGAGTCCGTCTCAAGCGATGCTTTCGTAATACCAAGAATGACCGGCTGGCCGACGGCTGGCTGATGGTGTTTTTGAAGTGCTTCACGGTTTGCTTTTTCAAACGCATGCACTTCCACCAGACTGCCAGGCAGAGCATCTGTATTACCGGAATCGGTAATCCGGATTTTACGGAACATTTGACGTACCATTACTTCAATGTGCTTGTCGCCAATTTCAACGCCCTGCATGCTGTATACCTTCTGAACTTCTTTCAGAAGATACTGCTGTACCTGGTCGAGTCCGGTTACCTTCAACAGTTCTTTCGGATCAATCGAACCTTCAGTAAGAGCCTGGCCAACTTCCACCTGATCTCCTATGCCTATGCGGAGGCGGGCACCATAAGGAGTTGTATAGGAGCGACTTTCAAGCGCGCCCTGCACCGTAATTTCTTTTTTGTCCGTCAGATCCTTCACATCGACAATTTCGCCGGAGAGTTCGGAAATGACAGCCTGACCTTTCGGATTACGGGCTTCAACAAGCTCCTGGATACGAGGAAGACCCTGGGTAATGTCATCCCCGGCTACGCCGCCTGTGTGGAACGTACGCATTGTAAGCTGCGTGCCCGGTTCACCGATAGACTGGGCAGCGATAATTCCTACTGCTTCGCCCACTTCAACGTCGGCTCCTGTAGCAAGGTTACGGCCGTAGCATTTTTTGCAGACACCGTGATGCGTATCGCACGTAAAGACAGAGCGAATAACGACTTTTTCGACGCCGGCTTCTTCAATAATACGGGCCGAATCTTCATTCAGAAGCTCGCCTTTTTGAGCCAGTACTTCGTTCGTTTCAGGATGACGCACTGTTTCAAAGGCTACACGGCCGATTAGGCGGTCCTGAAGTTTTTCAATGATTTCGTTACCTTCACGAAGCGTCGCTACCGAGAGTCCGCGGTCGGTGCCGCAGTCATCCTCACGGATGATAACGTCCTGGGCCACGTCCACAAGACGACGGGTCAGATAACCCGAGTCGGCAGTTTTAAGCGCTGTGTCGGCAAGACCTTTACGCGCACCGTGCGTGGAAATAAAGTATTCAAGCACAGTAAGACCTTCACGGAAACTCGATTTAATCGGAAGCTCGATGATTCGTCCCGATGGATTGGCCATCAGTCCGCGCATACCTGCAAGCTGGGTAAAGTTTGATGCGTTACCACGGGCACCGGAGTCACTCATCATAAAGATAGGGTTCCGTATATCAAGCGTGCCCATAAGCTTTTCCTGAATGACGTCTTTGGCACTGCCCCAGATGCTGATGATTTTATCGTAGCGTTCTTCTTCAGTGATTAGACCACGACGGAATTGTTTCATTACCTTCGAAACCTGGTCTTCAGAATCCGAGAGCACATCCTGCTTGTCCGGAAGCACGACAATATCGGAAATACCAACCGTAATTCCTGCTTTTGTGGAGTAATGGAAGCCAAGATCCTTCATACGGTCAAGCATCTTCGATGTTTCGATGATCTGGAAGTTTTTAAACACCGCTGCGATGATGTCACCCAGGAAGCCTTTTTTAAACGGCTGGATGAGTTCGCGGTTTTTAAATTCTTCTTTTACATCTGTCGTACTAGGAACTACATATTTTTCTGGGAGCTCCTGTTCAAGGTTTAATGCTGTCGGCTCGTTCACGTAAGGGAACGACGTCGGCAGTATTTCATTAAAAATGAGCTTTCCTGGCGTTGTTAAAACGAGCTTGCTCATTTCTTCTTCACTGAAGTTTGTTTTATTTAACGCACGCACCGGCAGAGCAATACGGGTGTGCAGGTGCACATAGCCGTTTTGGTAAGCAGTGAGCACTTCTTTTATATCGTTAAAAGTAGAACCTTCACCCATCGCGTTTTCACGTTCAAGGGTCAGATAATAGTTTCCAAGCACCATGTCCTGGGACGGTGTAACAACCGGTTTACCATCCTTAGGGTTCAGAATGTTCTGCGCTGCAAGCATGAGCACGCGTGCTTCTGCCTGTGCTTCTGCTGATAGCGGAACGTGTACGGCCATCTGGTCCCCGTCAAAGTCAGCGTTATACGCTGTACATACGAGCGGGTGAAGCTTGATGGCGCGCCCTTCGACCAGCGTCGGTTCGAACGCCTGGATACCAAGGCGGTGAAGCGTCGGGGCACGGTTCAGAAGAACCGGGTGTTCACGGATAACGTCTTCAAGCACGTCCCACACTTCCGGATGCACGCGTTCTACCTTCCGTTTTGCACTCTTAATATTGTGTGCCAGGCTCCGGTTCACGAGTTCTTTCATTACAAACGGCTTGAACAGCTCAAGAGCCATTTCTTTAGGCAGTCCGCACTGATACATTTTCAGGCTCGGCCCGACCACGATAACAGAACGGCCGGAATAGTCGACACGTTTACCGAGAAGGTTCTGACGGAAACGTCCCTGCTTCCCTTTAAGCATATGAGAAAGAGATTTTAGCGGACGGTTGCCGGGACCAGTAACTGGACGGCCGCGGCGCCCGTTGTCGATCAAGGCGTCGACAGCCTCCTGAAGCATCCGTTTTTCGTTCTGTACGATGATGCTCGGTGCTCCCAGGTCAAGAAGGCGTTTCAAACGGTTGTTCCGGTTGATAACGCGGCGGTACAGATCGTTCAGATCAGATGTGGCAAACCGGCCGCCGTCAAGCTGAACCATCGGACGGATCTCCGGTGGAACAACCGGAAGCACATCGAGAATCATCCATGCCGGATGGTTACCGGAGTGACGGAAAGCTTCAAGCACTTCCAGACGCTTGATTGCACGGGTACGGCGCTGGCCCTGCGCTGTTTCGAGTTCACCTTTTAAGCCGTGCACTTCTTTTTCAAGATCAATATCCTGAAGAAGCTTACGGATGGCTTCTGCGCCCATTTGAGCAGAGAAGGTTTTGCCGTACTTATCGTAATACGCACGGTACTCTCTTTCGGAAAGCAGCTGCTTGTATTCAAGCGGTGTCTCTCCCGGGTCTGTAACTGTATAGGAAGCAAAATAAATAACTTCTTCGAGTGAACGCGGGGACATATCAAGGACAAGTCCCATACGGCTCGGAATACCTTTAAAATACCAAATGTGAGATACCGGAGCTGCGAGTTCAATGTGGCCCATACGTTCCCGGCGCACCTTCGAACGGGTAACTTCTACTCCGCATCTGTCACAGACTACGCCTTTGTAGCGAATACGCTTGTATTTACCACAGTGGCATTCCCAGTCCTTGGTCGGACCAAAAATACGCTCGCAGAACAGCCCGTCTTTTTCCGGTTTTAACGTCCGGTAATTGATCGTTTCTGGCTTTTTCACTTCGCCGTGGGTCCAGGAACGAATTTTTTCCGGAGAGGCAAGTCCAATTTTCATATATTCAAAGTTATTGACGTCTATCAAGAGGTCGACCTCCCTTTCAATCTTTAAAGGTGGCATGGCTGAAAGAGGGACAAGAGGTGCCTACAAAAAGCCGAAAAGCTTTTAATTAGACACCCCGTGTTCTCCGTTTTACCGATGAGACCTTATGCGTTTTCCGTGGACTCGATTCTAAGATTCAAGTTATCTCCGGGTTGTTCATCTTCGTCATCGAGCTCTTTCATTTCGATTTCCTCTTCATTGCTCGAAAGCATTTTTACGTCCATGCCAAGGCTTTGAAGCTCTTTAATCAGAACCTTAAACGACTCGGGAACACCAGGCTCCGGCACGTTTTCCCCTTTAACAATCGCTTCGTACGTCTTCACACGGCCGACAACATCATCGGATTTAACCGTGAGAATTTCCTGCAGTGTATAAGCTGCGCCGTACGCTTCAAGGGCCCATACTTCCATTTCCCCGAAGCGCTGGCCGCCGAACTGCGCTTTACCACCGAGCGGCTGCTGGGTAACGAGGGAGTAGGGTCCGGTGGAACGGGCGTGAAGCTTGTCGTCCACCATGTGGGCAAGCTTGATCATATACATAACCCCGACCGAAATACGGTTGTCAAAGGTTTCCCCTGTACGTCCGTCATACAAAACGGTCTTTCCGTCCCGGGCGAGGCCGGCTTCCTGAATGGTTTCCCAAACGTCTTCTTCACGGGCGCCGTCAAATACCGGTGTTGCCATATGAAGGTTCAGGGAGCGGGCCGCCATGCCCAGGTGCATTTCAAGCACCTGTCCGATGTTCATACGCGAAGGCACCCCGAGAGGGTTCAGCATGAGATCAATCGGTGTTCCGTCCGGCAGGTAAGGCATATCTTCTTCTGGAAGAATACGCGAAATAACACCTTTGTTTCCGTGACGGCCGGCCATTTTATCCCCTTCGTGAATCTTACGCTTCTGCACGAGGTATACCCGGACAAGCTGATTCACTCCTGGTGGAAGTTCATCTCCGTCTTCACGGTTAAAGATTTTTACGTCGAGTACAATGCCGTCTGCCCCGTGAGGCACACGAAGCGAAGTATCCCGTACTTCACGGGCTTTTTCCCCAAAGATCGCGTGAAGCAGGCGTTCCTCTGCAGAAAGCTCTGTCATGCCTTTCGGCGTTACTTTTCCAACAAGAATGTCGCCGTCCTTCACTTCCGCACCGACGCGGATAATACCGCGGTCATCCAGGTCCTTCAGCGCCTCTTCGCCGACGTTTGGAATATCGCGAGTGATTTCCTCCGGACCGAGCTTCGTATCGCGGGCTTCTGACTCATATTCATCGACGTGAATGGAAGTATAGACATCGTCTTTTACGACCCGTTCGCTTAGAATAACGGCGTCCTCATAGTTATAGCCGTCCCAGGTCATAAAGGCGGTCAACACGTTACGGCCCAATGCCATTTCCCCGTTGTCCATCGATGGACCGTCTGCAAGTACTTCGCCTTTTTCAATACGGTCTCCGTCTTTAACGATCGGACGCTGGTTGTAGCTTGTTCCCTGGTTGGAACGAACGTATTTCATCATCCGGTATTTATCGATATCCGTTTCTACTTCTTTTCCGTCTACATCTTCAATGCGGCGGATCCAGATTTCACGTGCGGAGGCGCGCTCAACTACGCCTTTATGACGGGCAATGATAGCAGCACCTGAATCTTTTGCTGAAACGTATTCCATGCCGGTACCTACAAGAGGTGCTTCCGGCTCAAGAAGCGGCACTGCCTGGCGCTGCATGTTTGCTCCCATCAATGCCCGGTTGGAGTCATCGTTTTCAAGGAACGGAATACAAGCTGTTGCAGCAGAAACTGCCTGCTTTGGCGATACGTCCATGTAGTCGATTTTTTCTTTCGGAACGATCGTGTTATCTCCGCGGAAACGGGCAATAACTTCGTCATCGGCAAACGTGCCGTCTTCAGCAAGGGAAGCGTTCGCCTGAGCGACTACGTAGTTATCTTCTTCATCGGCAGTAAGGTAGTCACACTGCTCGGTAACCACTCCCGTATCCGGATCTACACGGCGGTAAGCTGTTTCGATAAAGCCGAATTTATTTACCTTGGCATAGCTGGATAAGGAGTTGATCAGACCGATGTTCGGGCCTTCCGGCGTTTCAATCGGACACATGCGCCCGTAGTGGGAATAGTGAACGTCACGGACTTCAAAGCCGGCACGCTCACGGGTCAGACCACCTGGTCCAAGCGCTGACAGACGGCGTTTGTGCGTCAGTTCAGCCAGAGGATTGGTCTGGTCCATAAACTGCGAAAGCTGCGAGCTTCCGAAAAACTCTTTAATAGAAGCAATTACCGGGCGGATATTGATAAGCGCCTGCGGTGTGATGGAGCTTGGATCCTGAATGGACATACGTTCACGCACGACACGCTCCATACGGGAAAGCCCAATACGAAATTGGTTCTGGAGCAGCTCTCCGACGGAACGAAGACGACGGTTGCCCAAGTGGTCGATGTCATCTGTCCGGCCGACGCCGTGAAGAAGATTGAAGAAATAGTTAACCGAAGCAATCATGTCTTCAGGAGTAATATTCTTCGTATCATGATCAATATTTCCGTTACTGATTACGTTAATTTCACGGTCTTCGCCCTGACCGTCATCTGCATAAATCTTAATAGACTGTACATCCAAATCTGCATCTTCCACTACTCCGCCGGAAACGGTGTAGCGTTTAAATCCAAGATTGTTTTCCAGATACGGCATCAGGCGGTCCAGTGTCCGGCGGTCGAGCATCGTGCCCGCCTCGACAATAACCTCTCCCGTTTCTGGGTCAGCAAGCGTTTCGGCTAAGCGCTGGTTGAATAAACGATTCTGGATGTGAAGCTTCTTATTCATTTTATAACGCCCGACATTTGCGAGATCGTACCGCTTTGGATCAAAGAAGCGCGTGTTTAATAAACTTTTCGCGCTATCCACTGTTGGCGGCTCCCCAGGGCGGAGACGTTCATAAATTTCGAGAAGGGCTTTTTCGCTGCCTTCTGTATTATCTTTTTCGAGTGTGTTCCGCAGGTACTGGTCTTCACCCAGAAGATCGATAATCTCCTGATCGGACCCAAACCCAAGTGCGCGAAGGAGCACTGTAACCGGAATTTTCCGGGTGCGGTCAATACGAACGTGAACGACATCTTTTGCATCTGTTTCAAGCTCGAGCCACGCGCCGCGGTTCGGAATAACGGTTGCGGTATGGCCGCGCTTACCGTTCTTGTCTACTTTATTATTAAAATATACGCTTGGTGAACGTACGAGCTGGGAGACGATAACACGCTCAGCCCCGTTTATCACAAAAGTACCTGTGTCGGTCATAAGCGGGAAATCACCCATAAATACTTCCTGCTCTTTTACTTCGCCGGTCTCTTTGTTCATCAGGCGAACCTTGACCCGGAGCGGTGCAGAATACGTAGCATCGCGTTCTTTTGATTCGTCAATCGGATATTTAGGCTCTCCTAAATTATAATCGATGAATTCAAGCACCAAGTTTCCGGTAAAATCTTCAATCGGCGATATGTCCTGAAACATTTCGCGAATACCTTCATCTAGAAACCATTGATAAGAAGCCGTCTGAATCTCAATGAGGTTTGGAAGGTCCAACACTTCATTGATTCGGGCATAGCTTCTCCGCTGGCGGTGACGTCCAAATTGAATAAGTTGACTTGACAACAGATTCACCCCTCAAATCTCGCATGATATCCGCCTGTTTTAAAAACAAGCGTTTTTCCAAGGCAATTATCGGTAATATAGCTAAATAATGATAAATGCAGAGACGCGTCGTCATATAGACGGACGGCTCTTTCTATTCTGATTAAAAGCGCCCGTGAATCAGAACACAAAGAACAGCCCGCACACACGCCGCCGTTAAAAAGTTTCACAAACCGAATAGCCAGTTTGAGAACACTGATGGCTTCTCCCTGACTTATGTTGATTATTTTAAATGGAATTGTGTTTCCTAATACTTATTACGATCGATTCTCCCATTTCTCATTCGAGTGTGTTAGAATAAGAAGGAATCAAAAGCACAAGCGTTCTCGTTTTAGTGGATAAGCTTGCTGCAACCGTAATTCAGCCCAGCCGTGAAATGGCAAATAGAAAAGAAATGGATGATACATCTTACGGTATCACCTGATTTAATAAGTAGAATGTTACATGTAGTTTGATGCGCACGGATACTTATACGCATTAAATTATAATACCATATCAAAACAGCACCGTCAACTTATGATGGTGCTGTTTTATTTACTTACGCGCACGAAAAATATAATAGCCTTTATTCTTTTTCACATTTTTTACTACCGGGAACAGCTCATTAAGCTTTTCCTTCGCTGAAGGGGCCCCCTGCTTTTTTTGAATGACAATCCAGCATTCACCGCCCGGCTTCAGCGCTTCGTAAGCCTCTTCAAACAGCCGGTGCACTACTTTCTTTCCAGCCCTGATAGGCGGGTTTGTCAAAACTGCCGCCGCTTCACTCTTATAGGCACTAAATAAATCACTCTCCGCCGCTTCCGCATTCCCGGCCTGGTGCCGCTGGATGTTTTTCCCGGCCAGCTCTACGGCACGTTGATTGATATCAAAAAGCAGAATGTTCCGGGAAGTTTCCTTAGCGAGGGTAACTCCTACTACACCGTAGCCACAGCCAATATCTACAATATCTCCGTCTATGTCCGGCCACTCAAAGGCTTCAAGCAGTGTCGCTGTACCAAAATCCACCGTTTGCTTCGAGAACACCCCGCTGTCTGTAATAAACGACCAGTCTCTGCCTCTAAGCTCTGCATAAATGACTTTTTCATTGCTCGCCGCGTTTGGATTTGTATGAAAATATTGTTCCCCGCTCATAGTATCGCTCCGTTCTGATTATTGGAATATTATCATAGCAGGGACAGCCAGTTTATTGCAACAAAAAACTCACCCGCACAGGTGCGGATGAGTTTATACAAATATTACTTCAATTCGATGGAAGCGCCTGCTTCTTCGAGTTGACCTTTCATTTCTTCAGCGTCTTCTTTAGATACGCCTTCTTTCAACGTGTCAGGAGCTCCGTCTACCAATGCTTTAGCTTCTTTCAAGCCAAGGCCGGTGATTTCGCGGACAACCTTGATGACGTTGATTTTAGAAGAACCAGCGCTTTCGAGTACTACGTCGAATTCTGTTTGCTCTTCCTCAACGGCTTCACCGCCGCCACCGCCAGCTGCTACTGGTGCAGCTGCTGTTACGCCGAATTCTTCTTCAATTGCTTTTACTAGGTCGTTCAATTCCAGAACGGACATTTCCTTAATTGCATCAATCATTTCTTGATTACTCATGGATAATCCTCCTCTTAATATTAATATTTAAGCCGAGCTAAACGCCGGTTGGTTAGGCGCTCTCTTCTTCTTTTTGTTCTGCCACTGCTTTTGTAGCCAGTGCGAAGTTACGGATTGGCGCCTGCATAACGCTAAGCAGCATAGCCACAAGTCCATCGTGGGATGGAAGGCTTGCCAATTCCTTGATCTGCTCCTGGGAAACAACGCTGCCTTCAATAACACCCGTTTTGATTTCCAGCGCTTCGTGATCCTTAGCGAAATTGTACAATACTTTCGCAGGAGCTACTGCGTCTTCTTTGCTTGTCGCAATAGCCGTAGGACCTACCAGGTGTTCGTTCAACTCGTCTTTGAGATTCACGTCTTCTGCCGCACGACGCGCCATTGTATTTTTATATACTTTAAAATCAACGTCTGCTTCACGAAGCTGCGCACGCAACTCTGTGATTTCCGCTACGTCCAGACCGCGATAGTCTACCAGTACAGTCGATACGCTGTCTTTCAGCTTAGCCGCGATTTCATCAACAACCGCCTGCTTTTGTTCGATTACTTTGCTCATCCGTTCCACCTCCTGCCATTCTTTATTGTTTGCCGCCTGCCACCGCAGACACAAAAAATCTTCCTGTCTCATTTAGCAGACACGAAGAAACTACTCCCGTAAAACGCCTTAGAGCGTTCAATGTATAGGAATGGTACCTCGGCAGGATGTTTAAGTGCCATGCACTCCTGCTGTCTGCGGCAACAATATAAAATTGTTGGCTAATCCGTCATTTAGTATAAATGGAAGCAGCACCCGGGTCAAGAACTTTTTCAGGATCCGCCCGGGAGCTGCCGGCAAACAAAGTATTACGGTTTAATTTATGCGAATTTCAACGAAGAAGTGCTGACTTTTACGCCAGGACCCATGGAAGTCGTTACAGCAACGCCTCTCATGTACGTTCCTTTAGCAGCTGCCGGCTTCGCTTTTTGAAGCGCATCAGCTACTGTATTGAAGTTTTCCACAAGGCTTGCAGTATCAAAGGATACTTTGCCGATTGGCGCATGGATATTACCGGACTTATCGACACGGTATTCCACTTTACCTGCTTTAATTTCTTCAACAGCTTTGGTAACGTCCATCGTAACCGTACCAGTTTTCGGGTTAGGCATAAGGCCTTTTGGTCCGAGAGTACGGCCCAATTTCCCTACCTGGGCCATCATGTCAGGAGTAGCCACCACTGCATCAAAGTCAAACCATCCTTGCTGCACGCGGTTCACGAGATCTTCTTCTCCTACATAATCAGCGCCGGCTGCTTCTGCTTCCTGAGCTTTTTCGCCTTTAGCAAAAACAAGCACGCGCTGGCTTTTTCCTGTTCCGTTTGGAAGTACAATCGCGCCACGGATCTGCTGATCGTTTTTACGCGGATCAATTCCAAGACGAAACGCCACTTCTACCGTTGCATCAAAGTTTACGATCGATGTTTTCTTTGCAAGCTCAATCGCCTCTTCAGCATTGTACTGCTGCTCCTGGTCGATGAGCTGCGCCGCCTCGCGGTATTTTTTACCTCTTTTAGGCATTGTTTTTCCTCCTTGTTGTGGTTTAACGGTAAGACCTCCCACTAGTAAAGGTTGCGAGCCGTCTCTTCGGCAAGAGCGTCAGAGGCGTCCACACAACCTTCAGCAAGGCAAATCTTTCAATTAGTCTTCAACGTTTAAGCCCATGCTGCGGGCTGTTCCTTCAACCATACGCATTGCTGAATCAACGTCAGATGCGTTCAAATCCTGCATTTTCGTTTCAGCAATTTCACGAACCTGATCCCGGGTTACTGAACCGACTTTGTTACGGTTAGGCTCACCGGAACCGCCCTTGATTCCAGCTGCTTCTTTAAGAAGCACAGGAGCTGGCGGAGTTTTCGTAATAAAAGTGAACGAACGGT
Source organism: Marinococcus tarijensis (assembly GCF_054971385.1). Taxonomy (NCBI): domain Bacteria; kingdom Bacillati; phylum Bacillota; class Bacilli; order Caryophanales; family Bacillaceae; genus Marinococcus; species Marinococcus tarijensis. The sequence goes on from NZ_JBQOJA010000019.1 coordinate 37,304, forward strand.
CTTCATAGACACTGATTTCTACAGGAATGATTGTTCCTGTCTGCTCTTGTGTACGAGCGTTGAATTCTTTACAGAATCCCATGATATTCACACCGGCTTGACCAAGCGCTGGGCCTACCGGTGGTGCCGGGTTCGCTTTACCAGCCGGAATTTGAAGTTTTACAACCTTCTCGACTCTTTTAGCCACGCGACACACCTCCTTCGTCCGTGATGTGGTAGCCGGATACGATGTATCCTCCCACTCATTCTAAAACACCATGTGCTTTAGGCTGTGATATCTTTCAATACCAAACAGAATAATTTTATCACCTGCAGCCAAAATAAGCAATGGTAAATTCATGAGAGAGTGGACACCGTAAGCCGGATCTAGATTTTTTCTACTTGAGTAAATTCCAGTTCAACCGGCGTTTCGCGGCCGAACATGTTTACATAAACTTTGACCTTCTGCTTCTCTGCATTAATTTCTTCGACCGTGCCGGTGAAATCAGCAAACGGCCCTTCAGTAACCTTTACTGCTTCTTTAAGCTCGAAATCAACCTCTGCCTTCGGTTCCTTCTCGCCCATCTGACCGAGAATAGCATCCACCTCGTCGGGCAAGAGCGGCGTCGGCTTCGATCCTGCTCCTGTCGAACCGATAAACCCGGTTACTCCAGGCGTGTTGCGGACAACGTACCAGGAATCGTCTGTCATTACCATTTCAACAATGACATACCCGGGAAAAACCTTTTTGGAAACCGTTTTGCTCTTTCCGTTTTTGGTTTCCGTCTCTTCTTCCACCGGTACCAGCACACGGAAAATCTTATCCGTCATCCCCATGGACTCCACCCGTTTTTCCAGGTTTGTTTTTACTTTGTTTTCATAGCCCGAATAAGTATGGACTACATACCAGCTTTTTTCCATATCTAGAGTGGGAGCTAACTCCCTTCCCTCCTTTATTCCAAACGTTCAACCGTCACTACTCCAAAAATATACGAACAAGTTCAGAAAGCCCTAAATCGATAACAGCAAAATAGATTACAAAAAAGATGACAGTCAGCACCGTGACAATTGTATACTTCGTTAGCTCTTTGCGTGTCGGCCATGTAACACGCTTCATTTCCTGTCCTACTTCTTTAAGAAAGCGGATAGGGCTTTTTTTCGTACCCCCAGCCATGCAGCCACCTCCATCAACCGGTGTTTACGGTTATAGAATTATTAATATAAGGTCTCGTACGAACAATGTATCTGCCTCTTTTTCTGCATCCCATGTACCTTCAGACTTCTATGTCCTGCTTGTTTTCAACCATTAAAAAAACAGCCGCTCCTAAGGGCTCTGCGGTCTGTTTGCTTTAGGTGCACATATATTTCTACCAGTATCAATCATAAACAACTTCCGCACCATAATCAAGGAGAAATTAAAGGGCATATAAAAACCGGCGCTCCACAGGGAACGCCGGCCCCAACATATCATAATTATTAGTTAGTTGACTGGGTTGGTGCTTTCTTTTTTCCCGGCTTGAACGCTCTGGTAGCGTCCACCGCTTCCTTCCAGCCATCGTACAGTTCTGTTCTTGTATCTTCGTTGATTTGCGGATCAAACTGTTTTTCTTTTTTCCACTGCTTCTTCACTTCTTCTTTACTGCTCCAGAAGCCGGTGGCAATCCCCGCTAAATACGCTGCCCCCATTGCAGTAGTTTCAATGACAGCCGGACGTTCTACAGGCACACCGACAATATCGCTTTGAAACTGCATCAGAAAATCATTTGAAACGGCGCCGCCGTCGACACGGAGAGATTTCACTTCAATACCCGAGTCCGTTTCCATCGCACCGAGAACATCCTTTGTCTGGTAGGCAAGCGATTCAAGCGTCGCTCTTACAAAATGTTCTTTTTCCGTGCCCCGGCTGAGTCCAAAGATCGCTCCGCGGGCTTCACTGTCCCAATAAGGAGCACCGAGCCCCACGAATGCCGGTACAAAATATACGCCATTTGTATCGTCAACGCGCTCAGCGTACTTCTGGCTGTCCGGAGCATTCGTAAACATCCGCAGGCCATCGCGCAGCCACTGAATAGCCGATCCGGCTACAAAGATACTTCCTTCAAGAGCATATTCAACCTTCCCGTCAATCCCCCAGGCGATCGTAGTCAACAGGCCATTGTTAGAAGGCACTGGTTTGTCTCCGGTATGCATCAGCATAAAGCAGCCGGTGCCATACGTGTTCTTTGCCATCCCTTTTTCAAAGCATGCCTGGCCGAACAGGGCAGCGTGCTGGTCTCCTGCTACGCCGGCAATAGGAACCTCCTGGCCAAAGAAGTGGTAGTCCACTGTATTGGCATACACCTCGGAAGAAGAACGCACTTCCGGAAGCATGCTCTTCGGCACTCCCAGGACATCAAGCAGTTCATCGTCCCACTGCAGATCATAAATATTGTACATAAGCGTCCGGCCAGCATTGGTATAGTCGGTTACATGCGCTTTTCCTCCGGAAAGCTTCCAGATGAGCCACGTATCAATGGTACCAAACAGAAGATCTCCGTTATCCGCTTTTTCCCGGGCACCATCCACATTATCGAGAATCCATTTTACTTTCGTCCCTGAGAAATAAGCATCAATCAGGAGACCGGTTTTATTACGGAACATTTCCCCATATCCCTGCTCGTTCAGTTCGTTGCAAATGTCCATCGTCTGCCGGGACTGCCATACGATGGCGTTATAGACAGGGCGGCCGGTGTGCTTGTCCCATACAACCGCTGTTTCACGCTGATTCGTGATTCCAATCGCGTTAATTTCCTCAGCCTGGATATCATTTTCACCAAGCACCTCTGCAAGGACTGCAAGGACAGACGTCCAGATTTCCTGGGCGTTATGCTCCACCCAGCCGGATTTTGGGAAGTACTGCTTGAATTCTCTTTGCGCGGTGCCTACAATTTCTCCTTCTTTGTTAAAAATAATGGCACGTGAGCTTGTCGTTCCCTGGTCGATTGCTAAAATGTATTTCTTCTCCATCCGCTTCATCTCCTCTTTCGTATACAAATTGTGTTAGTTTTTCACTTCAGGGTTGGACATGATTGTTTTTTCGGAACGTTTGCCCATGTAGTACAGGCTTCCCAGGAAAACTGCTACGACAACCGAGTAAATCATTAATGCCATCGCGCCTTCTCCTAAGAAGAACGACCGGTAAACCATTGCACCGAACACACCGCCGGCAGCCGGAGCTACAACTGGAATCCAGGCGTAGGACCAGTTGGAATCTCTTTTACCCGAAATCGGCAGCAGGGCGTGAGCAATACGCGGGCCAAGGTCACGAGCTGGGTTGATCGCGTACCCGGTCGTACCGCCAAGAGAGAGACCGATCGCTACGATTAGAAAGCCGACAATTAACGGGTTCAACCCTTCAGTAAACTGGTTGGCCCCAATTCCTAAAATACCACCGACAAGTACGGCTGTGCCGATGAATTCGCTTAAGAAGTTATTAAACCTATTTGGAAGAGCCGGGTCGGTCGAAAATACCCCGAGCTTTGTATTCGGATCCTCCGTTTCTTTCCAGTGACCGAGAAAGTGAAGATAAACTACTACGCCGCCTAGTGCAGCACCAATTAATTGAGCAATAATGTAGCCTGGAACCTGGGCCCATGCGAATTCTCCAACAGAAGCAAGACCGAGCGTTACCGCCGGGTTAATGTGCGCTCCGGAGAACTGGCCTACTGCGTAAACTGCCATTGCCACCGCAAACCCCCACCCAAGTGCTACAACAATCCAGCCGCCGCCCTGAGCTTTTGATTTGTTCAGGCTGATGTTGGCAACTACGCCGCCGCCAAAGATAATAAGAATCATCGTACCGATAAGCTCCGCTAAATAAACAGACATTTCTTTTTCCTCCTTTTTTTATTAAAGCTTACTTATCGTCATAACGTTAGGCGGTTCGTCTTATTATTTGTTGCGGCGCCGCAAGACCCAGACCTTTAATCCCGGTTATCTTCCAGAAAAACGCTTTCATAATAATGAATAAAAATTAGCATGAACAACTGGAAGTAACCGGGTGAGCCTGAAAAAAGCCGCACACGTATCCCAATGGAATGACTGGTGTGCGGCTTTCATATACTCAACCTAACGTATTAACTTAAATAAAGCTTACCACTATGAGAAAACGCTGTCAATAACTTGTCACGTAATTATTTTTGATTTTTCTGAAATCAAAAAGCCTGCAAAGCCCGTCTTTCAAGAGATTAATGCATTCCACTCTTCACAATTTTCAAGCTTGCGCTTGATTCTTTGAAGCGCATTGTCGATGGATTTATTTCTTCTGCCGAGCAGTCCGGACATTTCCTGATAGGAACGGCCATCAATGTAAAGTTGCAGCACCTGCTGCTCAAGTTCACTCAGAACGCTGCCGATTTTTGTTTCCATGTCCTCCTGCTTCTCCCTGATAATAAGCAGATCTTCCGGACTTTTGGCATGGGTCTCTACTAAAATATCGAGCAAAGGCCTTTCTGAATCTTCCTCATACACTGGCTTGTCCAACGAGATATATGAGTTCAGCGGCGAATGCTTCTGCCTTGTCGCCGTCTTTATAGCTGTAATGATCTGCCTCGTAATACACAACTCAGCAAAGGCACGGAACGAGGATAGTTTGTCCCCCCGGAAATCTCGTACAGCTTTATAAAGCCCGATCATTCCTTCTTGTATAATATCTTCATAATCTCCCCCGATGAGAAAATACGATCGTGATTTCGCCCGCACCAAATGCCGGTATTTCTCAATCAGTCGTTCTAACGCCTGGTTATCGCCTGCACGTGCAAATTCAATCAGTATTTCATCTTCGGTTCGGGTAGTTTGATGTTGTTCCGGTTTCTTGAGGTCTGTACTCAATACAATCCCTCCGCCCATGCGCATAGTAGTATAAATATAGCAATCATTATATCGGAGTGTTCATAAGAGCGTCAACTGCCTACAGATCCCTTTTGCGCCATTTGTCGAAAATTTCTGCCATTTCTTCCGTAATAGGAAGAGCAGTCTTATGAATGGCTTTTTTTTGATTTTCAAGCTCTTCTTCGATGCCTTTTTCGACAAGCTTTGTTTCATGGCGGAGCTCCCTTGCCGATTTTCTTAACGCCCCGCTCCCAAACGTCATTGACTGTTCAGCGTAATCAGAGGTGGCCACATGCACTCTCGTTTCCACGTTTTTTAACTCCCCGACTAGTTTTTCGATGCGCTCATCGGCTGTCTCGTGCTCTCTCGTGTATACCACCTCCACACGTTTCAGCTGATAGTTTTTTCCGATGCCGGGAACCATGTGGGCATCAAAAACCACAATAACTCTCCACCCCTTATACGTCTGGTACTCTGCCATCGCATCAATAAGCCGGTCCCGGGCCTCCTCCAGATGACCGGCACGGAGCGGCTTCAGCTCCGGCCAGTCGCCAATCACATTATATCCATCTACGAGAAGAATGTCCTTCATGGTGTCTGCCTTCCCTTCTCCTGTCGTTTGCGCAGCACTTCGTACATTAGAACACCGCCGGCAACAGAAGCGTTCAATGAAGTAACCGGTCCATACATCGGAATCTGTACCAGAAAGTCGCATGCTTCCTTTACAAGCCGGCTCAGTCCTTTTCCTTCGTTTCCGATTACAAGGGCAAGCGGCATATCCGCCTGCATTTGTCTGTAATCAGAGGCATTATCCGTCCCCGTCCCGGCTATCCAAAGACCCTTGTCCTTTAATTCATCCAGCGTTTTATTAATGTTTGTTACCCGGACTACCGGCACGTACTCCACAGCTCCTGCCGATGTTTTTACAACGGTCTGGGTCACGCCGGCTGCCCGCCTTTTTGGAATAATAACGCCGTGCACGCCGGAGGCGTTCGCTGTCCGTATCATGGAGCCCAGATTATGGGGATCCTCCACCCCGTCCAGTACAAGGAAAAAAGGGTCCTCCTGCTGTTTTTCTGCCTTACGGAATAAATCGTCCATTCCTGCGTACTGATAAGCCGGTACGGCAGCCGCTACTCCCTGATGTACGCCTGCATCGAGCTCATCGAGTTTTTTCTTTGAAACTTCCTGCACTTCTATTCCCTTTTTCCCCGCCAGCGCTCGTATTTCCTGTGCTGCTCCTTTTTTGGACGTATCTGCGATCATAACTTTCTCAATTTTCCGGTCGGCTTTTAACGCTTCTATAACAGGATTTTTTCCCGCAATCCATTCCTGGCTCATAGTGACTGGCCTCTTTCTTGTGTTTTGTCTATCGCAAATGCAATAATTTCGCTTACCCGCTCCTGCCTTCCGGCAAAATGCAGATACCCAAGCACTGCTTCAAACGCTGTACTCATACGGTAAGTGGCCAGATCCGCATTTTTGGGAATGCTGCCGGATTTCGCGTTACGTCCACGCCTGGCCACGGCGGTCTCCTCTTCCGTTAAATATCCTTCCTCCCACATGGATCGCAGTACCTCCGCCTGGGCCTGAGCCGATACGTAGGAGGTAGCCTGCTTATGCAGCTCCTGCGGCCGTACTTTCCCTTCCGAAATTAAATAATGGCGGATATGGGTTTCGAGCACTGCATCACCCATATAGGCAAGCGCCAGAGCATTTAACTGCTTTTCGTCTACTTTACTATAGTTTATCATGTTATTTCCTCTTCCACCGGGTTCCCTGCGGTGTATCTTCTAATAAAATTCCGTCGTTCTCGAGCTGGTCCCGAATTTCATCGGCACGGGCAAAGTTTTTATTTTTTCTTGCTTCCACCCGCTCTTCGAGAAGCCGTTCGATGTCTTCATCTAGCATTTCTTCCTCTTTTTCCAAAGAAACTCCGAGTACGCCTCCGATTTCAGTCATCGTTTCAATAATTGCGTCCAGCGAAGCAATACTTGTCTGCGGCTGCTGCATATATTTATTTGCTTCCCGCGCCAGGTCAAACAGTACGCTGACAGCATTTGCCGTGTTAAAATCATCGTCCATTTCCTCCAGAAAACGCTCCTTGGCCCGTTCTGCCGCCTCCAGACCCTCTTTGCTGCCCCCGTCCGCGCTTTCACCACGGCGATGCTTAACGTTTTCAAGCGTCGAGCGCAGCCGCTCCAGCCCGGCCCTGGCTGATTCAAGCAGGTCGTTGTCAAAGTTAATAGGATTGCGGTAGTGTGCCTGCATCATGAAAAAGCGGATTACTTCGGGATCGTGCTGCTGAATCATGTCATGCACCAGTACGAAGTTCCCGAGAGATTTCGACATTTTTTCATTGTTAATATTAATATAGCCATTGTGCATCCAGTAGTGGGCCATGGGTTTGCCGGTCAATGCTTCCGTTTGGGCAATTTCATTTTCGTGGTGGGGAAATTTTAAATCCTGGCCGCCGGCATGGATATCGATAGTATCCCCCATATATTTTTTCACCATCGCCGAGCATTCAATATGCCAGCCCGGGCGTCCTTCACCCCACGGGCTCTCCCACGCAATTTCGTTTTCCTTTGCTTTTTTCCAGAGCGTGAAATCCATCGGATCCTCTTTCTGCTCGCCTACTTCAATACGCGCGCCCATCTGCAGATCTCCGACAGACTGTGAGGAAAGCTTCCCGTAATTTTTGAATTTCTTCGTTCGGTAATACACATCGCCGTTTGATTCATAGGCAAATCCTTTTGCAATCAGCTGCTCGATAAACTCAATCATTTCTGTAACTGTTTCGGTCGCCCGCGGATGAAGGTCCGCCTTTTCCACCCCGAGAGATTCGATATCTTCAAGGTACGTGTCGATAAAACGATTAGCGAGCACTGGCACTTCTTCGTTCATTTCCTGGGCAGCTTTAATAATTTTGTCATCCACATCGGTAAAATTCGACACGTAATACACATTGTATCCGCGGTACATCAGATAGCGGCGGACAGCATCAAAAACAATAGCTGGACGGGCGTTGCCGATATGAATGTAGTTGTACACCGTCGGCCCGCACACGTACATCGTAATCCGGTCCGGGTCTATCGGTTGAAACAGCTCTTTTTGATTGGTTAATGAATTGTATATATGAATCGCCATTACTGCTCTCTTCCTTTCACCGATTGTTCGCGCTCTGCGCTTTCATGCTCAGGGATCCGTTCTTTCAGCATTTCGATTTCCTCTTCAAGTGAACGAATCTTATCGGCCACCGGATCCGGGAGATTCTGATGGTCGAGCGAGTTTCTGTTAATCTTCACGCCGTCCTGCACAACCACCTTGCCCGGAATACCGACGACTGTCGAATTGGGCGGCACTTCGTTCAATACCACCGATCCCGCGCCGATACGGGAATGCTTTCCGATCGTCATAGAACCAAGGACTTTGGCGCCGCTTGCAATCAATACATGGTCCTCAATCGTCGGGTGCCGCTTGCCTTTTTCTTTGCCCGTGCCGCCCAGAGTAACGCCCTGGAAAATCGTAACGTTATCACCGATTTCACACGTCTCCCCAATAACGACTCCCATGCCGTGATCAATAAAAAGCCGTTCACCGACGACCGCTCCGGGATGAATTTCTATTCCGGTGACAAAGCGGCTGAGCTGAGAGATCACCCGGGAGAAAAAAAACATCTTTTTCTTCCACAGCCAATGGGCGAAACGATGAGACCATACTGCGTGTACACCCGCGTACGTGAAAACCACTTCAAGACGGTTCCGCGCTGCCGGGTCCTGGTCAAATACAACATCCAAATCATTTTTCAGCTTTTTCCACATGGTGCTTCCCCACTTTCTATTCCTTCTCTCAAGCTTTCATATTATATGCTTAGTATATCAATAAAAAAAACGTCTCTGTGCGAATACGCACAGAGACGTTTTATAACGCGGTCCCACTCTGTTTAAGCGCCGGAACAGGCGCTTCTCTTTTTACCGTAACGGGGTACGCCGCCGCTGCCTACTACATTCAGCAGAGGACTCCAGGACGCATTTCAAAAACCGGCTCAGTGCCCTCTCTCAGCCACCGGAGAGCATCTCTGTATAAAGCCTGTTGTTCTTTACTTCTTCCTGTCGTAGCTTTAAAGATATTTATTTAGGAGGAGAGAACCTGCTGCAGCCTTGCCTGCACGACGTTTCTTCCGAGGAGCGAAATGGCTGCCGGGAGCTCGGGTCCGTGCGTCTGACCGGTCGTTGCCACCCGGACTGGCATAAATAGCTGCTTTCCTTTATAGCCTGTCGCCTTCTGGGTAGCTTTTACCGCTTTTTTCACCGTTTCCGGTTCAAAATCCGGAGCCTCGTCAAGCTCTTTCGAGAAGTGCTGCAGTACGGTGCTTACATGCTCCTGCTCGAGTACTTCCCGGGCTTCCTGGGTATAGTCGATCTCTGTTTTGAAGAACAGATCTGTCAGATCGACAATTTCTGCTGCATAGTGCATTTGTTCCTGATAGATCCCGACAAGCTGCTTCAGCCACTCGTACTGGGCTTCCGAAAGCTCTGCCGGCAGCTTTCCTGCTTCCTGCAGATGCGGAAGTGCAAGCAGCGTGAGACGTTCTGTATCCACTTCTTTTACGTACTGGTTGTTCATCCAGGCAAGTTTGTCTGTATCAAAGACCGCCGGGGCCTTCGAAACCCGCTCAAGTGAAAACTGTTCTTTTAATTCTTCAATCGTAAACAGCTCCTGTTCTCCTTTTGGAGACCAACCGAGCAGTGCCAGGAAGTTCACGATAGCTTCCGGCAGATAGCCAAGATCACGGTACTGTTCTACAAATTGAATGACGGAGCCATCGCGCTTGCTCATTTTCTGGCGGTTCGGATTCAAAATCAGTGATGCGTGGGCAAAACGCGGCTTTTCCCAGTCAAAGGCATCGTAGACCATAGCCTGCCGCGGCGTGTTGGAAAGATGCTCTTCTGCACGGATGACGTGGGAAATTTCCATCAAATGATCATCAATCACTACCGCAAAGTTGTATGTTGGTATGCCGTCTTTACGGGCGATGACAAAATCACCAATATCGTTGGATTCGAAAATAACATTTCCTCTTACAACATCATCAATGATGACGCTCTGTCCCTCCGGAACGCGGAAGCGAACGACCGGCTTAATTCCCTGGTCTTCATATGCCTTCCGCTGATCCGGCGTAAGGTCCCTGTCACGTCCGCTGTATTTCGGTGCTTCCCCGCGGGCCATCTGCTCTTCTCTTTCCTGGGCAAGCTCCTCTTCTGTCATATAATCATAGTAGGCCTTGCCTTCATCAAGAAGACGCTGGACATATTCTTTATACAGCCCGATTCGCTCCATCGACTGATAAGGCTCATGCGGGCCTCCGACATCCACACTTTCATCCCATTCAATGCCAAGCCAGCGCAGGCTTTCCATTAAACGGGCGGTAGCGTCTTCCACATTACGCTCCTGATCTGTATCTTCAATCCGCAGAATAAAATCTCCGCCCTGGCTTCTTGCGAATAAATAATTAAACAATGCCGAGCGCGCTCCGCCGATATGAAGATGGCCGGTTGGACTCGGAGCAAACCGTACACGTACTTTTTCACTCATTTCCTTCACCCTCCGTAGACTTTCTGTTTTTGTATTCTCTATTTTACGTATATTTAATCGACTGGCTGCAGAAGTACAACAGCATGAGCAGCAATACCTTCTTTTCGGCCGACGAACCCGAGCTTCTCTGTGGTCGTCGCTTTTACATTCACCTGCTCCTCTGCTTGCGCTTCAAGCAGTTCGCCGATACGCTTTTTCATTTCCGGAATATGCGGAGCCATTTTTGGCTGCTGGGCCAGTATCGTCGCATCGACATTTCCAAGCTTCCATCCCTTTGCTTTCACAAGACTGCAGGCATGAGAAAGCAGGTCCGCAGAATCAGCATCTTTAAATTCCGGGTCCGTATCCGGGAAATGCCTGCCGATATCGCCGAGCCCGACTGCCCCCAGTATCGCATCTGTTACTGCATGAAGTAAAACGTCTGCATCCGAATGTCCGAGAAGTCCTTTATCGTGAGGAATGTTTATCCCTCCCAGGATTAAAGGACGGCCTTCCTGCAGCTGGTGTACATCGTATCCATGTCCAATTCTCATTACTTTCTTCCCTCTCTTCGCTTCTGCAAAATCGCCCGGGCCACCACCATGTCTTCGGGAGTGGTCAATTTAATATTGTCGTAGCTTCCTTCCACAATCTTTACCGGCCGGCCCATATATTCCACAAGGCTGGTATCGTCTGTGCCAATAATCTGGTGGGCGGCTGCGTAATCGTAGGCTTCCGTCACCACCGCTGCCTGAAACGCCTGCGGGGTCTGTACCGCCCATAAGCTGGAACGGTCGATCGTTTCAAGAACCGTCTCCCCATCTGTACGTTTGACGGTGTCTTTCATTTTTGTGCCAAGCACTGCTGCCCCTGTTTGCTCTGCCTGTTCCACGAGGCGGTGGATATCATCCTGCTCAACGAATGGGCGGGCCCCGTCGTGCACCAGAACTACTTTATGCTCAGGAAGAAGGCATTTCAACCCTTCATGCACGCTGTTCTGGCGCTCGTTTCCACCTACAACCACCTGCTTCACCTTCCGAATGCCCCATTCGTTGAAAAGCTCTTCCATATCATAAATTTCTGAAGCGTTGGCAACAACAATAATTTCTTTACACCACGGATCCTGCTCGAAAACAGATGCAGTATGAATTATTAATGGCCGTTCTTCTAAAACGAGAAACTGTTTATTATGGCCTGCCTGCATTCGTTTCCCCTGGCCGGCTGCAGGAATGACTACCGCATAGTTCATAGTACCTCTCCAATTTCAAGACATTGTGTTCCCGGTATATGTATCGTGTTTTCTCTGCTTTTTAAGCAAAGTCCGACTGTTAATAATATGCTGATACCCGAAAAACGCTGTATTTATTCTACCGCACCGCTTATCAAACATTAATTTTACCAAAACTTCCCCTATAGGAAAAGCTGCCGGCTATTTATATTTGATGGAAATCCGCATTAAAAAAACCCTGTGCAGGCACAGGGCATCTCATTATAAAGCTTTTTCGCGCTTCGATACCTTTGGTTTTGCAAATATCATCCGTCCAGCGCTTGTCTGCAGGACACTCGTGACTACCACTTCTATCTCCTGGCCGATATAGCCTTTGCCGCTTTCGACCACAATCATCGTGCCATCGTCTAAGTATCCAATCCCCTGGCTTTGTTCCTTCCCGTCTTTGATCACCTGGACCATCATTTCCTCACCAGGAAGAACCACCGGTTTGACTGCATTAGCCAAATCATTAATGTTTAATACGCTGACGCCCTGAAGGTCGCACACTTTGTTTAAATTAAAATCATTGGTAACGACAATACCATTTCGCACTTTCGCAAGTTTTACCAGCTTGCTGTCCACTTCATGAATGTCTTCAAAATCAGCGTCCGTAATCTCTACTTCAATAGGAAGTTCCTTTTGAATACGATTTAAAATATCAAGTCCGCGACGGCCCCGGTTACGCTTTAATACGTCTGAGGAATCCGCAATGTGCTGAAGCTCTTCAAGTACGAACTCCGGGATCACCAGCTTCCCTTCAATAAACCCTGACTGGCAGATATCTGCAATGCGCCCGTCAATAATTACGCTTGTATCGAGCAGCTTCTCCCACGCCTGGTTTTCTTCTGAAGCTGCCGCAGCAGCCAGCGCTGCTTCTTCCTTTGCTGCAGCGTTTTTTGAGCTTGAAAAAAGGGCCAACAGTTCATCACGCTTTTTAAATCCAATCTGAAAGCCAAAATAGCCGCAGAAAAAGGATAAAAATAAGGGAAGAACGGATTCAATTACTGGGATACGGATTGAGTTGAGTGGAAGAGAAATAAGAAAGGCAACCACCAGTCCGAAAATCAGTCCGAGCGTTCCGAACAATACGTCTGTGACAGGAGCTTTCACCACCTTTTCTTCCAGGAATCGCATGCCGTTCACGATTGGCCTCGCGATCCAAAGGCTCACAGCCCAAAACACAAAGCCAACGATTACCGCTCCTACAACAGCACCGATATATGCGTTGTAGACCCATTCAGGAAAAGTATAAAAAGGAAATAAAGAAATAAGTTCAGGAATATAAAGGAATCCTAACGTAATACCGGCAAGAACAAAAAATAACTGTACGATCTTTTCCAACACTTTCCAAACACCTCCTTAATTGTATTATAAACATTTTTCCTCTGGTACAAACCACCAACGTCATATTTATCATAACTTTGGACAATTTGATACAATATGTTCATAAGATTGTTGAATTTTCTTAATTGTTAGGAAAAAGGATAGAGAAGATCCTCATATACGATCAGGACCTTCATCTTTAATTTATCTAAGCGGAGCTGGTTCGAGTGCAGCATCGAGTGCTTCTTCAAGTGTTTTGACGCCTATTACCTGAATGCCTTCCGGAAATGTCCAGCCCCCGATATTCTTCGATGGAATAATCGCCCGCGAAAACCCAAGCTTTGCTGCTTCTTTCACGCGCTCCTCCACCCGGGAAATACGCCGGATTTCTCCGGTAAGGCCGACTTCTCCCATGACAATGTCACCCGGGTTCGTGGATTGATTCCGAAAGCTCGAGGCAACGCATATAGCAATGCCAAGATCGACTGCCGGCTCGTCGAGCTTCACGCCTCCGGCGACATTAATATAGGCATCCTGGTTTTGAAGAAGCATGCCAAGGCGCTTTTCCAGCACTGCCATCAGCAGCGCAATCCGGTTCTGGTCAATTCCTGTAGCTGTCCGGCGCGGGTAAGCATAGCTGGTAGGGGCGATTAGCGCCTGCAGCTCTACAAGTACCGGCCGGGTCCCTTCCAGAGAAGCTACGACAGCCGATCCGGAAGTACCTTCCGTCCGCTCTTCAAGAAAGATTTCTGAAGGGTTTGTTACTTCCTTCAGTCCTGCTTCTTTCATTTCAAATATCCCGATTTCATTCGTCGAGCCAAATCTGTTTTTAACGGCCCGTAGAATCCGGTACGTATTATGCTGTTCGCCTTCAAAATAAAGCACGGAATCCACCATATGCTCTAGCATTTTCGGCCCGGCAATGGACCCCTGCTTGGTCATATGGCCAACAACAAATACAGCAATGCCCTGATTTTTTGCAATGTGCATAAACGTCGACGTCGATTCACGCACCTGCGCTACGCTTCCGGGCGCCGATTGGATTTCATCCGAATGGACGGTCTGAATCGAATCAATAATCACAAGATCCGGCTTCACTTCCTCCATCGCGGCTTCGATCCGCTCCATGTTTGTTTCGGTAAAGACAAACAGCGTATCCGCTTCCACACCGAGCCGTTCCGCTCTCATTTTCGTCTGCTTGACCGATTCCTCTCCGGAAACATAAAGGACACGGTACTTCTGAGAAGCAAGCAGAGCAGAAACCTGCAGAAGCAGCGTTGACTTCCCAATCCCCGGGTCTCCCCCAACCAGTACGAGTGAGCCGGGCACGATGCCCCCGCCTAATACTCTGTTTAGCTCGCCGACAGACGTTGAAATGCGGTTTTCCTTTTCCCCGGTTACCTGGGTAATCGGCGTCGGCTTGTCGGCTTCGCTGAATACATTTGCCGCCGGGCGGCGGCCTGCTTTCGATGCCGGTGCTTCTTTTTCCTCTACCATCGTATTCCAGTTGCTGCAGGAAGGGCAGCGCCCCATCCACTTTTGGGTTTCATACCCGCACTCCTGGCAGACAAATTTTGTTTTAGCTTTTGCCATACGCTCCTCCTCTTTTACTACGGGCTGTATCCATTTTTCGTTTCGATTTTACGTGATTTTATCGTTCATAAAAAGAAAAACAGCTGCCCCCTGACATTAATATGCCACAAGGCAGCTGTTTCGAGTATAGCTTTATTGCGCTTTTGCTGTGCCTGATTTCGTTTCAACAATAAATTCATCGTCTTTCACGTCAATCACAGCAGTGTTGCCTTCTTCAAGCGTGCCTTTAAGCAGTTCATCGGATAAACGGTCTTCCACGTGACGCTGCAGAGCACGTCTGAGCGGCCGGGCTCCGTATTCAGGATCGAAACCTTCATCGGCAATTTTATCAAGTGCTGCCTCGGTAATTTCAATGCTGATACCGTGCTCTTCCACACGCTTTTTAAGCTGCTCTGTCATTAAGCGCACGATCTTTTTGATGTGCTCTTTTTCCAGGCTGTGGAAGACAATAATTTCGTCCAGACGGTTGATAAATTCAGGACGGAACGTGTTTTTCAGCTCGCCCATGATTTTATCCCGCATATCATCGAATTTCTGCTCGGTGGACTGGGCAGCAAAGCCGACACTTTTATTTTGACGCAGAGTACTTGCCCCAACGTTCGAGGTCAGAATCAGCGCTGTATTTCTAAAGTCGACCCGGCGTCCCTTGGAGTCGGTAAGAAAACCGTCTTCAAGTACTTGAAGCAAAATGTTAAATACTTCCGGGTGAGCTTTTTCGATTTCGTCCAACAAAATCACCGAGTACGGGTTACGGCGTACTTTTTCTGTCAGCTGTCCGCCCTCTTCATAGCCGACATAGCCTGGAGGAGAACCGACCAGGCGGCTCGTTGCGTGACGTTCCATATATTCGGACATATCGATCCGGATAATCGATTCTTCATCGCCAAACAATGTTTCTGCAACAGCGCGCGCCAGTTCCGTTTTACCTACACCGGTAGGTCCGAGGAAGATAAAGGAGCCGATCGGCCGTTTTGGATCCTTCAAACCGGCACGGGCACGGCGTACTGCCTTGGAAATAGCGTTAACTGCCTCGTCCTGGCCGACCACCCGGTTATGCAGGATGTCCTCCATATGAAGCAGGCGGTCCGTTTCTTCTTCTGCGAGCTTGGATACTGGGACGCCTGTCCAGCTTGAAACCACCTGAGCAATGTCTTCTGTCGTAATCGCAGAGTTTTCCTGCCCCTGTTTTTCTTTCCATTCGTTTTTCATCTCTTCGACTTCCGCCCGAAGCCGCTGTTCGGAATCACGGAGTGAAGCCGCTTTTTCGAATTCCTGGCTCTGCACGGCCGCATCCTTTTCCTTACGCGTTTCTTCGAGATTCTGCTCGAGTTCTTTCAGGTTCGGCGGCGCTGTATATGAGCGTAGGCGTACCCGTGAACCAGCTTCGTCGATTAAGTCAATTGCTTTATCCGGAAGGAAACGATCCGAAATATACCGGTCGGATAATTTTACTGCCTGCTCAATCGCCTCATCCCCGATAGTTACCCGGTGGTGGGCTTCGTAACGGTCTCTCAGTCCGGCAAGAATTTGAATGGATTCTTCCAGTGTCGGTTCGTCCACTTGAATTGGCTGGAACCGGCGTTCAAGCGCGGCATCCTTTTCAATATACTTGCGGTATTCATCCAGGGTGGTGGCACCGATGCACTGAAGCTCTCCACGTGCGAGTGACGGCTTCAGGATGTTCGAGGCATCGATTGCCCCTTCTGCACCGCCGGCACCGATTAATGTATGAAGTTCATCAATGAACAACAGCACATTTCCGGACTGACGGATTTCTTCCATTACTTTCTTCAAACGGTCTTCAAATTCACCGCGGTATTTTGTACCAGCAACAACGGTACCCATATCGAGAGTCATAACCCGCTTATTGCGGAGCGTTTCCGGCACTTCATTGGAAACGATAGACAAAGCGAGGCCTTCAGCGATAGCTGTTTTACCTACACCAGGCTCCCCGATAAGAACCGGGTTGTTTTTTGTCCGGCGGCTTAACACCTGAATAACACGTTCAATTTCCTGGCTTCTTCCGATCACCGGATCAAGACCTTCTTCTTTCGCTACTGCCGTCAAATCCCTTGCTAAACTGTCGAGAGTCGGTGTGTTGGCACTTCCACCTGCTCCCGCAGCCTGCTGGCTTCCGGAGCTTGAAGCCCCCTCATTGCTTCCGAGAAGCTGAAGCACCTGCTGGCGGGCTTTGTTCAGGCTAACCCCAAGATTATTCAGTACCCGGGCTGCAACGCCTTCTCCTTCACGAATTAAACCAAGGAGAATATGCTCTGTTCCTACATAAGAATGTCCAAGCTTTCTGGCTTCGTCCATGGAAAGCTCGATAACTTTTTTCGCCCGCGGGGTATAATGAATCGTTTTGGACCCCTGCTGGCCAGTACCAATAAGGGTTTCCACCTCCTGCTGAATCTGATCTGTATCCAAATTCAGCGCCTGGAGAGCTTTTGCAGCAATGCCCTCACCTTCACGCACTAAACCGAGCAGAATATGCTCTGTTCCTATATTATTATGGCCAAGGCGGATAGCTTCTTCCTGAGCTAGCGCCAGTACTTTTTGAGCTCGTTCTGTAAAACGGCCGAACATCATGTTGCACGCACCTCCTATGCATTAGTAAATCTATAGTTCAAGTTTTATTCTCTCACGGATCACATTTGCCCGTCTTATATCTGCTTCTTCCTGACTCAGTGATTCTCCTGCATACTGCTCAAGAAAACCAGGCTGAGTCAGTAACATAAGTTCATTCAAAATATTACCCGAAATTCCTTTAATCAAATCCAGATCGATACCAAGCCTCACATCTGATAAACGGTTGGCAGCCTCTTTCGTTGTCATCGTGCGGCTGTAAGCAAGAATGCCGTAGGATCTGAACACGCGGTCTTCGAGTTTTACCCTTGAAGAGTTCAGCAGGGACTCGCGTGCATGGCGTTCTCTTTGAATCACCTGCATTACTACACCGCGCAGATCTTCAATGATATCTTTTTCAGATTTTCCCAATGTCATCTGGTTGGAAATTTGAAAAAGGTTGCCAACTGCTTCACTGCCCTCTCCGTAAATGCCTCTCACGACCAGGCCAAGCTGGTGAATAGCCGGAAGAATACGGCTGAGTTGATTGGTCCAGACTAAAGCAGGAAGGTGTACCATTACTGAAGCTCTCATACCTGTCCCTACATTCGTTGGGCAGCTTGTTAAGTAACCGAGCCGTTCATCAAACGCATAGGTTAGGTTCGCTTCTGCCCAATCATCCAGGCGGTCAGCTTCATTGTAACATTCTTCAAGCTGCATGCCGTTACTCAGGCATTGAAGACGCAGGTGATCTTCCTCATTAACCATAATACTGATTGATTCATCGTTATTCAAAAGAACAGCACTATGTTCCGTGTTTTTTATTAAATATGGGCTCACAAGATGCTTTTCCACCAGTACCTGCCGTTCATTCGGGCGAAGCTCATTCATATTCAAAGCTTCAAGAGAGCCTACTTCTTCTGAATGATTCAACAGAGTGGAGGAAGCATAGCGCAGAAGTGTTGCACTCGCTTCTTCTGAAGCAAAAACAGGAAAGGGGTACTGCTCTATATTACGTGCAAGCCGGATCCTGGTGCTGAGAGCAATATCGCCTTCCGGTCCCGGCCCTTCCTGCATCCACGGACTGATCGCTTCTGAAAAAAAGTGTTCGGATGCCATCAGCTGTCTTCCTCCCTTCCCTGAAACTGCTTTTCAAGGGTACGGATTTCGTCTCTTAATTCCGCAGCTTTTTCAAACTCTTCATTTTGGACGAGAATGTTAATCTGTTGTTTTTTCTCCTCAAGCTCTCTTTGGGCATGCAGCTTCTCGTGCCTGTGTTTGGGAACCTTGCCGGTATGATTGGTATTGCCGCTGTGCACCCGTCGAAAAACAGGCGTCAGCTTCGACTCAAATGCGTGATAGCAATGAGCACAGCCCAATCGGCCGGTTTTAGTGAACTGTTTATACGTCAGTCCGCAGTTGTCGCATGTCAGCGGCCTGTTTGTGCTTGCTTTTTTAGGCTGTTTTTTTTCAGCGTTTCCAGCTGTACTGGTCTGGTCCATGTTTAATAAGTCCGACAATAAATCCTGGATAGTATAGCCGCCCGCAGCCGACATGAAAGAATGCTCCGTTTCAGAAGATTCCCCCTGTTCTTTGGCACACTCTTCGCATAAATGAAGCTCTGTTTTAGCTCCATTAACGATTTTCGTGTAATGCAAAGAGGCCGGACGCTGACCACAATTCTGACAGATCATATATCTTCCCTCCCTTATTCATAGCGCAGACTTTCTATCATAGCTTGCATAATCCGCGCACGAACAATATCCCTTTCTTCTGGATACTTTAAGGCCAGTATAGACCTATCAACTGCCGCAAGCATCAAACTTGCTTCGCGTTTATTCACCACGTTTTCTTCAAACAAGCGCATAATAACGCTCTCTGCTGTTCTTTGATCAATACCGTGTCCTACAAGATCTGAAACCTGCCGAAGCAGTTCTGCGTGATCTGAAATTTTAGCCCTTGTAATACGTATATACCCGCCACCACCACGTTTACTCTCTACTACATAGCCTTTTTCAATAGTAAAACGTGTGCTTATCACATAGTTAATCTGGGAGGGAACACACTCAAAGCGCTTTGCAAGTTCACTTCTTTTAATTTCAATTAGATCCTGTTCACTCTGTGTTAAAATTTGCTTCAAATAATTTTCAATAACATCAGACATGCTTTTCATTCCCGCGACCTCCTCTCCGCCCCGGTTCGTCTTGCTATTATCAAAAAATTGATTTTGACTATCTTTGACTATAATATATAATATTATTCAACTGTTTTCAAGCTAGAGAAGAGCAAAATGAAAAATCCGCCCTGCAGTATGTTACTCATAGGACGGATTAAGCTCTATTTCTTTTATGCTTTCTACTTTATATAAAGACTCATACAGTTCTGTTTCAGCTATACCCTCCGGCAGTTGAATTTTAATATAATAATGAAGCAGAGGTGCTTCGTCTTCATCAAATTCCTTGCCCTTTATTTTTTGAACTTGAACTTCCATGCTTTCCAGACGCTGAATCGTCTCGCCAAGCTCATTTGCTTCTTTGTCCATAGCTATAAACAATACGTCCGTATCAGAAACGTTTTTAAACCATTTATCTACGTGATTTAAAAAGATAAGACTTGTCAATACAAGAACTGTCGCGGCAATACCAGCAAAAAACATGCCTGCTCCTATAGTCAAGCCGATAGCAGCGACTATCCAGATGGAAGCAGCAGTAGTCAGCCCCCGAATAGAGGCACCCTGGACTATAATGGTACCAGCGCCGAGGAAGCCAATCCCACTTATTACATACGAGGCCAGACGTGAAGGATCATAAGCAACCAAATCCCCGTTCTGGTTTAAATAATCCTGAAAGCCAAATAAAGCAAGCAGCATCACTAAACAGGAACCGGTCCCAACCAGCATGTGGGTCCGAAAACCAGCTGGGTGGCCTTTCGATTCACGTTCAATTCCTATTACTCCCGCCAAAAAAGCAGCAAGAATTAAACGAAGGAGTATAGTAATTGATTCATATTCCATCCACTGCTCCACCTGAGTCACATCCTTTCATTTATTATATCTTATCTTTTGTACTTTGTTTAAATCTTCATGATATAAAAAAACCGCTTCCCCCGAAAAGGGAAACGGTTGAACTCGCCCGGCAGCGATCTACTTTCACGGGGGGAGAACCCCCGGCTATCATC